>JAXDGI010000080.1:0-12208 GCA_034665145.1 Solirubrobacteraceae bacterium | reverse complement strand
GCCTCGATCGCCCGCAGGGCGCCGGCTCGGACGACCGTCGGCTGGCCCGCGCCGAGGGCCGCGCCGGGACCGCCGGACAGCTCGGCCAGCAGCCGGGTGAGGAGCGCGTCCGCAGCCCCCAGCGTGGCCGGCGTGAGCGGCCCGTCGAGCTCGCCCAGCAGGCGCTCGAGGATGGCGTGCATCAGGTTGCCGCGGACGATCGGCTCGGGGTCGGGCTCGAGGCGCTCGGGGCGCAATTCGCGCTCGATGAACCACCGGACCGGACAGTCTCCATAGGCCTCCAGCGCCCCCGCCGAGAGGATCTCGGTGTGGCGCAGGCGGCCGAGTGCCAGCGCGCCGAGCTGCCGATCGGGCTCGGCCTCATCCCCGTCGAGCGGTGCGGCATCGGCGGCCCGCGCGCGGGCCTGCTCGCGCGCCGTTGGAGCGCGGGCCACCGGCCACACGACATCAGCGAGCAAGCGGCGCGCGCGCCGCTGCATCCAATCGGTGCACAGCACCTCAGCCACGTCGGAAACGAACGGCGAGGCGACGGCCAGATTGCCCTCCTCATCGGAGCTGCGGTAGCTGAGCGTGACGCGCTCGGTCGCCCGGGATACGGCGGCGTACAGGAGGTAGCGCTCACGATCGAGCACGTCCTCGTGGGCACGCAACCGCAGGCCGGAGCACAGCGCGAGCTCACGACGGCGCTCGTCGGACAAAAACGGCTCGGGACGAGCGGGCCGGGGAAACGTCCCCTCCTGCAGGCCACAGATGAACACGGCACGAAAGCGCCGGGCGCGAATCTGCAGCGGCTCGGCCAGGCGGACCGCGCCGCCGTGGGCCGCCGTGCCGGCCGCGACCTCAAGTTCGTCGAGCAGCGCGAGGGCCTCGGCTCCGTCCGGGCGCCGCCCGAGCTCAGCGAGCTCCGCGACCGCCGTCTCCAGGGCGCCCAGGGCCTGCGCGTCGAGGGCCTCGTCGCGAGCGAGGAGCGCGGCGGCCCGGCGGCGGGGAGCCGCGAACAGCCGCCGGGCCAGCCGGACCAGCTCCGCTCCCGGGTCGGCGGCCGCGGCCAGCGCATCGATCTCCCCCAGGCTCCAGCCCAGTCGGGCACGAGCCGCGGCGGCGCTCGATTCCCCGGCCTGTCGCACGGCCGCGTCGAGCTCATCGGCGATCTCGGGCCGTTCGAGCAGCCCGGGAGCGCGCAGGTACGCGAGCAGGTCATCCGCGCCGCCCTCGGGCAGCAACGCGCAGCGGGCGGCGCCGCGGAGGGCGCGGCCAAGCGGTGTATGGGTGAAAGGCAGCTGGTATTCGACCGCCAGGGCAATTCCGTACTGGGCGAACACGCGGCCGAGCAGCGGGGCGACCGAGGACAGCGAGCGGTAGACGACGGCGATCTCCTCGGCCGGAACACCCGCGCGCAGCAAGCCCGCGACCTCGCCGGCCACGAGCTCAGCTTCGGCCCGCTCGCCGCCGGCTTCGAGCAGGCCCACGGCGGCACCCGGATCGATGCGCCCGGGATCGGACTCGAACAGCCGGCGCTCGAGGTGGTGCAGGGCCGCCCGGGCCGCGGGCACGTAATGATCGTCGCGGGCCTCCAGTTCGCGCACCGCGTCGGCCAGGGGCATCAGTTCCGCCACGACCTCCGAGCGGGCGCGCAGCGCGGCGCGGCCCGCCTCGTAGGTCAAGGAGACGGTGACCTCGGCTCCGGCGATCCGGTGAAGGGTCTCCACCGCATCACGCTCAAGCGCGGTCAGATCGTCAAAGCCGTAAAAGAACACGGCGTCCCGGCCCCAGCGCTCGGGCCGCTCGCGCAGCGCGTCGAGTGCGCCCCAGGCGAACCGCTCGCCGTCCACCCAGCCGCGGCGTTCGCAGGCGCGCGCGTAGGCCTGATAGAGGCGACCCACCTCGGCCGCGTAGCCGGCCCGCCGGGGGTCCTGCTCACCCCAGGCCCGGAGCGCGGCGGCGAAGCGCTGGGGAGTGACGAGGTCGCGCTGCAGTTCGGCGATGAGCTCCCCAGCCGCCCGGCGAAAGCCCGGGCTGGCCGCCGACTCGGCCAGGCGCTCGAGGCGGGCGTCTTGCACCGCCGCGCGCAGGATCTCGTCGCGCTGGCGAGCCGAGAGGCACCGGGCCGCATACTGGGCGCGCCGCGCGATCTCCCGGGCCAGCCCGGTGAAGGTGAGCACCGTGCCGAGCACGTTGCCCTGTCCGGCCAGCTCGTGGCGGTAATGGAGCGCGTCGGCGGCGGTCGGCACGACGAGGACAGCGCCGCGCGGAGCGACCGCGCTGAACGCGCCCAGCACCTCACCGGCCTTGGCGGAGTTCGCCGGTCCGAGAACGAGCGTCAGGGGCATCGCCCTATGGTGGCGTGCGCCCCCGACGACGCACTCAGGCCCGGCGGGATGGCCCGCTGGGGCGCGGCTGATGGGGCTGAGGCAGCGGGATCAGGCGGCTTCGGGCTGCTCGGCGCCGCGCGAACGTGAGCGTCTACTCTGGCCGCCCGTGTCCGCGGCGGCCGCCTCTTCGGCTTCGGGCGGACCACCGGCTGCGCCGGCGGTGCCCGCTCCATCCCGAGCCCAGGGCTCGTCGAATTCGACTCGCCACTTGCCTTCCTCGTTCTGCTGCAGGGCGAGCCGAGCGCGGAAGCTCTTACCCGAGCGACCCTTGAACCCGGTGACCGCCTTCTCGGTGCGGCCCGTCTTGATGAGCTCGCGAGCGACCGGGGCGTTGAGCTGCTTGCCCGCCTTGGACTTCCATATCACGAACCCGCAGCCCGGATCCTCCCGCGACCAGCACGAGTAGCCCTTGCGGTTTTCCACGATGTCGCGACCGCAGACAGGGCAGGGCCCGAGGTTGGCCCGGGGAATGCGTACGTCCTTGAGCTTGGTGTCCAGCTCACCGACCGTCTCCTCGGTGAACTTGACGATGTCGCCCATGAACGCCTCGCGCGAGTCGACGCCGGTTTCGATGTTGGCCAGACGATGCTCCCAGTCGCCGGTCAGGCCGGGACTGGTCAGCGCGTGACCATCGAGCAGGCGAACCACGTTGAGGCCCTTCTCGGTGACGACCAGGGCACGGGCGTCGCGTTCGATGTAGCCGACCTGGAGCAGGCGTTCGATGATCGCCGCCCGCGTGGCCGGCGTGCCGATCCCGGAGTCCTTCATGGCCTCGCGCAGCTCCTCCTCGTCCACGAGCTTGCCCGCCGTCTCCATCGCGGCCAGCAGCGCGCCCTCGGTGTAGCGCCGCGGCGGCTTGGTGATCTTCTCCTCGGCGGCGACGTCGGTGACGGTCACGGCCTCGTCGCGCTCAAGCCGCGGCAGCTGCTGCTCGCGGCCCTCGTCATCGTCGGAGCGGTCGGCCTCGGCCAGCTCGCCATACACGCCGCGCCAGCCGGGAACGAGCATGACCTTGCCGCGAGTCCGGAACACATGGTCGGCAACGGTCGTTTCCACACGCGTGTTCTCAAACACCGCATCGGGGTGAAACACGGCCAAAAAGCGCCGCACGACGAGGTCATAGATGCGACGGTCGTCGTCGTTCATCTTGTCGACCGGGTGGCTCTCGGCTCGGGTGGGGATGATCGCGTGGTGGTCGGTGACCTTGGCGTCGTTGACCACGCGCCCCAACGGCAGCACATCGAGGCCGCGCACGTAGTTGGCCGCCTCGCGATATTCGCTGCGCTCCCCCACGAGCTGGGCGATCGGCTGGATCTCACCGATCATGTCGCCGGTCAGAAAGCGCGAGTTCGTGCGGGGGTACGTGAGGGCCTTGTGCTCCTCATAGAGTCGCTGCCCCGCGGCCAGCGTACGCCGGGCCGAGAAGCCAAACCGGCTGTTGGCGTCGCGCTGCAACGAGGTGAGGTCATAGAGAAGCGGAGCCCGCTCCTTGCGCTCGGACTTCTCGAGCTTGGTGATCGTCCCCTGTCCGTCGCGGGTGGCCTGCACGACCGCCCGGGCGGCCTCGGCACTCGACAGGCGCGGGTTGGCGCCGGCGTAATAGCGCCCCTCGTACGCGCGCGGCCCGTTCTCGATCGGGTTGAAGGCCGCGTCGACGATCCAGTAGGGCTCGGGTGTGAACGCGCGGATCTCCTCCTCGCGGCGAGCGAGGATGGCCAGCGTCGGCGTCTGCACGCGACCGAGGGAGACGGCGCCGTCAAACGACGAGCGCAGCCGGATCGTGGCCGCGCGGGTGGCGTTCATGCCGACGATCCAGTCCGCCTCGGAGCGCGACCGCGCGGCGGCTTCGAGCGTGGCCAGCTCAGCGCGGGGGCGCAGGGCCTGAAAGGCGCTCTCGATCGCCCGTTTCGTCATCGAGTTCAGCCACAGTCGCTGGACGGGTTTGCGCGAACCGGACTTCTCATACAGGTAGGCAAAGATCAGCTCACCCTCGCGTCCGGCGTCGCAGGCGTTGATGACGGTGCCCACGTCGTCTCGGCTGAGCTGGCGCTTGACGACGTTCATCTGCTTCTTGGAGCGCTCGTCGCGGACAACGAGCTTGAAGTTGGGGGGCACGATGGGCAGATCGGCCATGCGCCACTTCTTGTACTTGTCGTCGTATTCGTCGGGGTCGGCCAGCTGAACGAGATGGCCGACGGCCCAGGTCACGACATGCTCGGGCCCTTCGAGGTACGCCTCGTGTTTGGTAAACGCGCCGGGGAGCACGCGCACCAAGTCGCGGCCGACGGATGGCTTCTCAGCGATAACGAGGGTCTTGCTCATGTCGTCGGCAGGGTAGCGCTCTGAGTCAGACCCGCCGGAAGTCCGTGTCAGCGGGAGGCCTTTTCGGCCCCACCGCTAAGCGAAGCCGCTTGGACAGAGCGGGAATGCGCAGCTCGCGGGCCGTGCGCGCCGCCGCGTCAGTCAAGCTCCGCGCCTGCTCACCGGCGCCGAGGGCGGCGGCCAGGTCGACCCGCGTATGGGCCGCCTGCACCGGCGCCTGGAGGGCCTCGTTGACGGCCAGCGCCTGCTCGAGATGCTCGAGCCCCGTGTTCCGCTCCCCCATGACCAGGGCCAGGCGGCCCAGGTAGCGAGCGGTTGAGCCCTGGCACACAGCGGCGATCCCGATGACCACATTGGTATTGCCGTAGGGCCGCAGCAGCTCGTAGATCAGCTGCGCCCAGTCCGCGTCTCCGAGGGCGACGGCCACGTCGGCCAGCACCGTCATGGCGATCATCCAGTCGCCGTCGACGGGAATCTCGTCGAAGCGCACATCGGCCAGCCCGGTGAGCTCGGCCCGGGCTTCCGCCTGGCGTCCGGCCTCGGTCAAGAGCAACCCCAGCACCGCGCGCCAGGCCGGACGGTGCGGATTGTTCTTGACCAGCTCACGAACTGGGCCCTCGAGCTCGGCCAATCGGTCCTGCTCGCGCCGGATGGCCAGCAGCTGAATCGAGTAGTACTGCGGCGCGGTGACGCCCTCCGCCCGGACCCCCGCCGACAGCGCCTCGCCGGCCAGGCGGTCCGCGGTGGTCAGATGGCCGGCCAGCAGCGCGCGCATCGCTCGCCACACCGCGGCCTGCCAGGTGAACAGCGGCTGGCGCAGCTGACGGGCGCCGACGGTGAAGGCCTCGATCTGAGCCTCGACGGCGGCGCGGTCACCGGCCTCGAGCAGGTCGACGACCAGCCAGGCGTGTCCCTGCAGCGTGAGATCGATGTCGCCCGCCTCGCGTGCGGCCCGCAGGACCTGCGTCGAGTCGGCCAGCCGCCGCTCGAGATGTCCGGGTCCCCAGTAGGCGCGCCGGCGCGCGGCCGCGGCCAGCGCCGTGGCCTGGGGATTGCCGAGCCGCGCGGCCACCACGGTGGCCTCGGCGGCCAGCCGCCGCATCTGGTCGCGCCGTTCGGAGTAATAGAGGGCCGCCGCGAGCCGGGTGAGGAGCAGCACCCGGGTCACCGATGGCTCATCGGGCGTGCTGGCCAGGGCCTGCTCGAGCAGCGCGATCAGGTCCTCGTCGATCACGCCCGGGGGCTGAATGTGGCGGCGCGAGGCGCCGATGGCCGCCCGGGCCAGTGCGCCCGAGTCCCCGAGCTCGGCGGCAAGGGCCGCCGCCTCCCGGAAGATGCCCCAGGCGCGCGGCCGCTCTCCGCTGCGAACCAGAGCCTCGCCGAGGTCCAACAGCAGCCGGCAGCGCTGCTGCCGGTCCTCGGGGTGAAAGCGCCGCAGCAGATCGATTGCCGCGGCGTAATGCTCGGCGGCCTGCTCGTGGGCCAGCATCCGCGTGGCCTCCTCGCTGGCCTGCAGGGCGTAGCGGATGGCGCGATCGGCGTCCTCGGGCTCCGCGGCCTGCGTGAAGTGGTGAGCCAGGGCGTTGGCGTGACGCTGGGGACCGCTCGCCTCCAGGGCCAGACCGACGCGGCGATGGATCCGAGCTCGCCGCGGCTGCGACATCCCCTCGTAGAGCGTCTCGCGAATGAGCGCGTGAGCGAATGTGTAGCCGCCGCGAGGACTGAGGGCCTCGTCGATCAAGCCGGTCTCGAGGGCCTCCTCGAGCCCGGCGAGGTAGCGATCCTCGTCCAGGCCCACCACCCGCTCGAGCAGACCGGCGTCGAAGTCGCGCCCGACCACGGCGGCCACCCGCAGGGACTCGAGCGCGTCGGGACTCAGTCGTTCCAGTCGGCGGGAGATGACCTCCCGGACGTCCTCGGGCAAGCCGGCACGGGCCAGATCGCCCGAGCCGGCGCCGAACGCGGAGACACCGGAGTCCTCGAGATGGCGCAGGATCTCCTCGATGAAGAACGGATTGCCCTCGGTCTCGGCGTACAGGGCATGAACGAAGCCCGCCTCCGGGCGCCGGCCCAGGCGCATCCCCACCAGGCGCGCCGCATCGCGCTCGGGCAGGCCAGCGACATCGATCTGCCGGACCAGTCGCTCATGGCGCAGCCCGGCCATGGCCGAGGCAAAGCCCTCGCTCCAGGGCTCGGTCGCGCGGTAGGCGCCGATGATCGACAGCCGCGCCGCCTGACGGGCCCGGGCAAGATGACGCAGCAGCATGAGGGTCGGGCGATCGGCCCACTGGAGGTCATCGAGCACGACCAGCACCGGTCGCTGCCCGGAGAGCTCCGCGAGCAGGCCGGCCACCGACTCAAACAAGCGGTAGCGCTCGGTCTCGGAGTCATCACCCTCGGTCGCCGGAAGCTCCGGCATTCGTCTACGCAGAGCCGGCAAGAGGCGGGCCAGCTCAGCCCCGTGAGCGCGTGTGGTCAGCCGCAGCTCCTTCGCCGGCGCCTGGGCCACGTAGTGGCCAAGCGCTTCCAGGAAGGGCTGAAAGGGAACGAGCGTCTCTTCCGGCGAGCGACCGGCGAGAACCATCGCTCCCTCGGCATGGGCGCGGGTCGCGATCTCAGCCAGCAATCGGGTCTTGCCGACGCCGGGATCGCCGCTCAGCAGCAGCACACGCCCGCTGCGCGCCCCCGGGCCCGGGTTGGCGACCCACCGTTCGAGCTCGCTGAGCTCCGCCACCCGGCCGATCATGTCGCTGGCGGCCCGGGCGCGGAGCTCGTCGGGCAGGGGAAGGGGGGTGCTGCCGCCGCCCCCGGGTGCATCGACCTCCGTGGCGCCGGCCCGAGTCCCGCCGTCGGGGTGCAGCAATGACTCGTGGGCCCGCAGCGCCTCGGGGGACGGGGCGGTGCCGAGCTCGTCGCGCAGCAGGCTGCGCAGGCGCTCGAAGATCCGCAGGGCCTCGGCCACATTGCCCTGGATACGCAGGGCATGCATCAGCAGCACGTAGCCCGACTCCCGGTAGGGCTCAGCATCGAGCAGAGCCCGCGCGGCGCGCTCCACCGACGCAAGCTGAGTGCCGCCCAGGATGAGCCCGGCCCGCCCGATGATCTCCAGGGCCTGCAGCCGGACATCGTGCAGTTCGCGGCGCTGGCTCTCGATCCAGGTCGCCTGGGCGCCGGGGAGCAGGCCGCGGCCAGCGATGTTGAGTGGGACCTGGGCCAGAGCCCAGGCCCTCCGGGCGTCGTTGGCGTCGAGCGCCGCCAGCGCCCGCTCGACATGGGTGACCGCCGCCTCGATGTCCACCCAGACCGGCCCGGGTAGCTCCAGGAGCAGCTCGTCGCGTCCCACGAGGACCTCGGCACCGAGGGAGGAGCGCAGCCGGGAGAGCAGGGTACGCAGGGCCGCGTCCTGCGAGCGCGGAGCGTTGTCGGGCCAGAGGGCGCCGATCAGCTCATCTCGTCCCACCGGCCGCTGGCGCGCGAACACGAGGTAGGCGAGCAGCAGCGGAACCTGCTTGCCGCGCAACGACCCGGCCAGCTCGACGCCGTCGACCTCGACCGAGAGGCGTCCACAGAGCTGGATCCGAGTTCTGTCACTCGCTCCAACAGGTTCTGGCAACGTTCGGGAAACGTATCGCCAACGCGGCTTCGGCACTGTCTGGACCGTGGCACCGGGGCCACACTGACTCCAGAAGGAAGCCTCCCAGCCAACTTCACGGGTCGACCAACACGCCGCCGGGTTCGGAGACCAATGACCCCGATCAACGAAGGGCCCAGCCGGATCGCTTACTGTGAGTGCGGGGCGCAACTCACGGGAAAGTCCCAGGATGAGCTCTTTGAGGCGGCCCAGCAGCACCTCGCCCATCACCACCCGCAGCTCCTCGGGGCGCTAGAGCTTGACGTGGTGGCTCAGATGGCCGAGGAACGTCCGGGGGCATGAACGCCTGAGGCGGGCGGCGCGCAGACCGCCGCCCGCCGAGGCATTCTCCATCTGCCTGGCTGGCTCAATTCCCGCACCGCCCCGTCCCTACCGCTGGTCCGCGGGCGTGGGCCAGCTGGGCTCGGACCAACGAGTTGGGCACGGCGAAGCCGCCCGGTCGCGCCGTGCCGGTCAGGGCGGCGAACACGGTGGCCAGTACGCGCCCGTGCCCGTCGACGATCGGGCCGCCCGAGTTGCCCGGTCTCACCCGCCCGCGCAGGGCGGTGATCGCCCGCTCAACGTTGCCCGCCCCGTAGGCGTTCTCGGTCATGACGGTCTGGGTCTGCCCGATCCGCCCCGGCTCAGCGTCGAACGGGCCGTCGAGGGGGTAGCCGAGAATTGCCCCCGCCGTTGCCGGGCGCGCGGTCGCCGCCATCGGAAGTGACGGCTGCGACAGTCCGGGAACCCGCAGGACGGCCAGGTCATCGTGCACGTCGAAGGCGACGACGGTGGCCGGCAGGCCGGGACCAACGCCGTTGACCTGGACGGCCGCATCGGTCTCCCCGGCCACCACGTGCGCGTTGGTGACCACCACCGACGGTTCAGCCACCCAGCCGCTGCCCTCCACGCCCAACCCGCAGGCGGTCCCGAACACCCGGACCACGCTACGACGCGCGGTGCGCACGGCCGGATCGTTCAGGATCCGCCGCGTCGGGGGCCGGACCGCCGCGGCGGGACCACGCACCGCCGGGAGTGGGTCGATCCGCGACAGGGCGTCCAGGATCGGTCCCGAGGGCGGCAGGAGATGATCGAGCTCGCGCAGGATGGCCGAGCGCTGGATCTCGTGGCGCACGTCCGGCGAGCCCGAGGACTGCAGGGCGACGGCACCGACGACCCAAGCCACTCCGAGGGCCACGGCGGCGGTCAGCGCCGCGCCGAGCAGACCGTCCACTGCATGCAGGCCGGGCACGCGCAGCGCCGACCGGACGCGGGCCCCGAGCCCCTCCAGTCCGCTGGCCATGACGCCTCCGGCCAGCAGCGCTCCGAGCAGACCAAAGAGAGGCGCGTAGGGCGAGTGTGATCCGTGGTTGAGCAGCAGCGGGGCCACACGGGTCCCGATGACCGCCCCACCGGCGAACCCGACCAGCGACAGAGCACCGACGATGAAGCCCTGGGCATAGCCGTAGATGGCGAGCAGAACCGTGAAGACGACGATCAACCAGTCGATGCTCGTCATGGCCAGAGACTACGTAATGGCTACGGATTGGCGTTGACCGGCCTCGCCATCCCCTACCGTTCCGAGGTGAGGTGGTAGACGGCGGGCTTCTGGTGGCGCGTGGGGCGCACAACGCACGGAGACGAGTCCGGCGTCGACGGCTGCTGCAGCACGGGGCACCGTTGCTCGTCGTGGCCATCATCGCCTTCACGCTCGGCGCGATCCTCGGGTCCGGGCCGAGCGGGGCCGAGCGGGCTCTGGCCAGCCGCTACGTGCGCGCCTGGAGCCGGCATGACCTCGCACAGATGTACAGCCTGCTCGACCGCTCCAGCCAACGGCGGACACCGCGCGCCCGCTTTGCCCAGGAACTGCGCACGGCGGCGGCGACGGCCACCCTGGTCGCCCTTCACGGGGGGCGCACCCTGGGTCCCTACGGCAACGCCGTCGATGTGCGCACGGTGGTCCAGACGCGGATCTGGGGACGGCTGCACGAGACGCTCGTCGTGCCCTTCACGGGCAGCGGTGCTGATGCTCGCGTGCACCTCGAGCCGGAGGTCCTATTTCCCGGCCTGCGGGGCAACGAGCGACTGCGGCGGACTGTGACCCTCCCCGCGCGGGCCTCGGTGCTGGCTGCCGACGGCACGCCGCTGGCCGAGGGATCGGCGCGCACGTCACCGATTCCCGGCGTCGCGGTTGGGATCGTCGGCACCGTGGGGCCGATCCCCGCCGCCCTGGCGGCCCAATATGCGGCTCGCGGCTACCCGGCCAACGCCCACGTTGGGCTCGACGGCCTGGAGCGGATCTTCGAGGCTCGGCTGGCCGGGACCTTCGGTGGCCGGCTGTTGGCCGGTCACCGACTACTGGCCGCGGCCAGCGCGATCAAGGCGCGTGCCGTCAAGACGACGATCACTCCCGCGCTCGAACAGGCGACCCTGTCGGCGCTCAACGGGTCCTATGCCGGCATGGCGGTCATGAACCCCCGCACGGGCGCCGTCCTCGCGCTGGCCGGGATCGCCTTCTCTGACCTGCAACCCCCGGGCTCGACGATGAAGATCATCACGGTCTCTGCCGCGCTGCAGGCCGGCTTGACCAGGCTCTCGAGCCAATATCCGGTTCAGACCGCGGCCACAATCGAGGGCTACACCCTGCAGAACGCCAATGGCGAGGCATGCGGAGGCACGCTGCTCAACGCCTTTGCCGTGTCCTGTAACTCGGTGTTCGCACCGCTCGGGGTCCGGGTGGGCGCGCGCCGGCTGGTGGCCATGGCCGAGCGCTTCGGTTTCAATCAGCCGTCTTCGATCCTCGGAGCCGCCGAGAGCACGATTCCCTCGGCCGCCACGATCGGCGACGCGCTGGCCGTGGGCTCCTCGGCCATCGGACAGGGGATGGTGCAGAGCACGCCGCTCGAGATGGCCGACGTCGCGGCCACGATCGCCATGGGCGGGCGGCGACCGATCCCCACCCTCCTCGCCCGCCAGCAGCCGCGCTTCGTCCGCGTGATCAGCCCCCGTGTGGCCCATGAGGTGCAGCGCATGATGCTCGCCGTGGTGGCCTTCGGGACGGGAACCGCGGCTCAGATTCCGGGAGTCGCGGTGGCCGGGAAGACCGGGACGGCCGAGCTCAAGACCACGACCGGACACAACGCCAGCCCGAGCTCCGGCTCCCCGCAGAACACCGACGCCTGGTTTGTCGGTTACGCCCCGGCCGGCCATCCCCGAATCGTGGTGGGGACGCTGTTCCCCAACGCCGGAGCAGGCGGCTCGACCGCCGCGCCGCCGGCCCGCCAGGTGATCGCGGCCGGCCTGAAGCGCGGATAGGCGCGGTGCGCGGGCCTCAGCGATAGGTCGCGGCGGTCAGGCCGAGCGCCAGGCGTCTACAGATCGAGCGAGATCGTGGCCAGCTTCTGATCACTGGAGCCGAGGATCTCGAGGGTCAGCGGCCGGTTGGCGTAGGCCGAGTTGCCGATCTTGAACAGCAGGATCTGGCCCTGGGTCGGCCCGAAGCTGGCCGTCGTGTCGGGCCCGGGCTGGATGCCGAGCGGGGCCAGACGCTGAGCGGTCCAGGCGTAGGGATTCACGTCTGTGTTCAGCTTCAACGGGTAGTACTTGATGCCCTGGGTGTCGACGATGACGAAGTTGTCGGCCGTCGTCTGGGGGTTGTTGGTCTGGTTCTTGGCCCACAAGAAGACGCCGTACCACTCCTCGTCGGCGGTGGGTGCGCGCGTCCCGGCGGGCAATCCCTTGATGTACTGCGAATCCTCGGTGCTGTACGGGTTGAGCACGCGCGAGACCTCAAGCTGGTATGTGACGGGACCGGCGTCGATGTAGCCACCGTTGTTGTTGGCGTCGGCGACAGTCGGGTGAGCTTGCTTATGGCCACAGGCAG
>JAXDGI010000079.1:0-2633 GCA_034665145.1 Solirubrobacteraceae bacterium | reverse complement strand
AAAACGCCACTGGCCGGTCTTCGTCATCGACCGACACCCAGGCCCTGCCAGCCCTCTCATACGCGGCCAGCGCTTCTGGGGTCGCCGGCTCACCATCGGCAATCGCATCCATGCCCACACGAAAGATCTCGTCGGCGGCTCGCTCGATCTCGCGCAGCCGCGGCAGGTCGTCTCCTCGAGCCGCGCGGATCATCGCCTCGATGTTGGCAGCAGCCACAGCGAGCACTCTTGCGCTCCATGCACGCACGGCGAACTTGCCCGGCGCCCACTAGGGGCGGCGGCCGGACTTCTCCTTCGGTGCGCCCCGGAGCGAGAGCAGCACCCGTCGGCTGGCTGCCCGTGAGCCGACAAGGCAGCAGTCTTGGACCGATGACCGGCCTGGGCTCATGGACGCGCGTCCATGATGTAGAGGTTGAGCTCGCTGTGAGTGTTTCTGCCATTTGGTGATGAATGCGCACACCTGGCGGCGGCCGGCCGCAGGCGCGGTGTCGTTCATTCGTCGAAGCGGCTTCAGCCGTTCGCGCTTGTCGCCGATGCTGACCTGCGTCGGCTGGCTTGACCAGTACCCGTGACGCCGAAGCATCAAATGCACTCACGCGCCTTGCCACTCGCGATCCCGCTGCTTTGGGACGTCTCTTTTTGTTGCGGCCGATCCAGGACGCGAACGCGTGCCCGCTGAGGCAGTGAGTGCCGGGTGAGCGACACGTTCCGGAGTCGTTTGGGGACCCCCCTGTCCTTCACCGGCTGTGACGGATCGGACTCGCACACGCTCGGCTGGCCGCGGTCACGCTGGTTGAAGCTCTCGGCCGTGTTTCTGCTCGCGCTGGCGGCCGAGATTACGTTGCGCCTCCCGGTGCAACTGATGATCCTGACCGGCGCTCACGCCCTTGCCGCCCTGATTGCCATCGGCATCCAGATACGGGTCGACGGTCCCTACCTCACCGTTCAGCGACTCGGCGCGCGCCGCAGGACGCTTCTGCCTGACGTCTCTCAGGTGGACCACTACAGCGGACAAGGGCGAACGAGCCTGCGTCTACGATCGCCTAACGCCAAACGTGCCGCCTCCATCCCCGTCTCGGGCAACGGCGGACGCCTTGACCAGGCCGCTGCGCGGCATCTGCTCCAGTTCCTGGATCGGCCCGACGTCACCTGGGGCCCGGGCGCCTGGGAGCTGCTCAACAACAAAGCGGGAACCGCGCACCAGGGCAACCAGTCGGTCAGCTGGTCCGGGCCCCAGGGCGTCAAGCGCCCCCGAAGCCGCAAGGAGCGCATCACACAGCGACTTGCTCTCGGCGGGATGGTCATCGCCACGACAGCTGCCTTGGTGCTCACCCCGATCACCTGGCACCGCTACCTGCAGGTCCGCAGCATCCAGGACGGGCCCGAAGTTCAAGCAACGCTCCAGGGCGGATGGGTTGACGCCTACACCGACAGCCACGGCACCCATCACACGACTCACTTCGACGTGATTTTCACCACCTTGGCAGGCAGCCCGTCAACACGAGCTTCACCGCCCCCGGCATTTGGAGCCCTCTGGACCCAGGAGCCCCGTTGATGGTCCACTACGACCAGCAGAACCCGGCTCGCGCCGCAGTACCCGGCGAGCAGAGCACACCGCTCGCCGCAGCCGTGGCGCTCACGGTCATCACTGTCTTGCTGCTCTTGCCGTGGGTCATCGTGGTCTACGCACGTTGGTGGCGTCCTCGCCGTCGTGCCATCTAGCCCTCGCAGCCCCGGGCACCCAACCCACTGCATGCGCGGGCGCGGCGCTTCGCCTTGCGCGCGCATGGCGCGCGACAACTCTCGAGGCTGATCGAAAGATGCCCGATTCCTCGGTGCCGCCTGAGATCGCGTTGCACTGCCGCGCGACCCGCTGCACATGCCGCTTTTCTCGCCGGTACACCTAACGATCACCACCAAGGCGATCCATTGCGAGTTCAATCCCGTCTGGCGTGGGCTGCTCGGCCGAGACGTAGTTCGTCGGTCCCGAACCGTGGCTGTCGTTCAGGTCCGGCTGACCCGGCCCTTCTGGCGCACGCTGCCAGAGCTCGTCCGGGAACGAGGTCAGCGGGTTTACGACCCCGAATTTCGGGTGGGACGTCGACCTCGAAACCGATTGTCGGCGCCGGGTGAAAACTGACCCCCCTCCGCCGCGCGAAATCTGACCCCCTGGGCGGGTCGGCGGAGTCGTCCGGGGTGCCGTCAAGGCTCGTCGCGTTAGCGACGAGAAAGGGCGGCGAAAGGGTGGTCGAGGTGGAGCAGTGGGCCGAGCTGCGACGCGAGCATTTCGTCGCTGGGAAGTCGATCAAGCGGTTGGTGCGCGAGACCGGTTTATCGAAGAACACGATCCGGCGGGTGTTGAGAAGTGAGGCGCCGCCGAGCTATCAGCGGGCACCGAAGGTCCGGGTGTTGGAGCCGTTCAGGGCGGAGATTCATCGGCTGTTGGCTGAGGACCCGAAGCTGCCGGGGGTGCGCGTCCGGGAGCTGCTTGTGCCGTTGGGGTGCACGGCGGGCAAGACGGCGGTGGATGACTATCTGCGGGAGGTCCGCCCGTTGTTCGCGCCGCCCGCGCGGACGTTTTCGCGGGCGATCTATCGACCGGGTGAGGTGTGTCAGTTCGACGTGTGGCAGCC
>JAXDGI010000078.1:0-25193 GCA_034665145.1 Solirubrobacteraceae bacterium | reverse complement strand
CTCGGTTCGCCGCCGGGCGCGTCGGCGTTCGATCGGCGCGCAACGGGCCCTGGGCCGTCGCGGCCATGATCGGGCTGAGGTCCAGGCCGCCCTGATGACGATCGTCGATCGGGTCGCTCGGCGGTTGCGGTCGGCGCGGCGCGCGGCGCGGACCGTCGTGCTCCGGCTGCGCTTTGACGACTTCTCGCGGGCCACCCGCTCGCGCACCCTGGCCGAGGCCACGACGCGTACCGCCACCCTGTTGCGCGTGGCCCGCGGACTGCTGCATGACGCGGGGCCGGTGATCGAGAAGCGCGGCCTGACCCTGATCGGCATCGCACTGACCAACCTCTGCGACCGCGATGCAATCCAGCTGGCGTTCCCCCTGGATCGGCTCGATGAACTCGACCGCACGGTGGACGCGCTGCGCGAACGCTTCGGCTCCGGGGTACTCGCGCGCGGGACTCTGGTCGGACGCGACGCGGCGCCCTGGGTGCCGCTGCTTCCGGATTGAGCCGCTGGGGCGACGGGAGACGAGCCCGATGGTGCAACGGAGCCGACGCTCGCGCGCCGACAAAGGACTGTGGCTAGATTTCCGTCGAGGTCGCGACGGGAGCCTGCACGCGATCCCCAGAGGGCGACTGTGTTTCGTCCTCGTAGAGCATGAGCACGAGCTTGGCCTCGCGACGGGCCGGCCTCGACACGGCCGCGGAGTCGCCCAGGCGCTGGCGACTCTGGTCGTCGATCTCCTCCACGCGCTGGGCCAGCGCCGCCAGCTCGGAGGCGAGCTCGCGCCAGCCCTGCTCATCGAGCGTCACGGTAGCCTGGCTGATCCGGGCCTCCTCGGTGTTGAAGCCGCCCGCGGCCGCGGCTGCCGACACCTGGATGCCCAGCTGACGGAGGGCGCCGGTGATCGAGGCCTGCTTGACGATGCCGGGCGTCGCTCCCCAGGCCTCATCGGTGACCGGTGGGCGGATCGTGGCCGTGTAGTAATGCTCGACGGCGCCGCGCCGAGGAACGCGACGGACGAGCTTGAGAAAACCGAGCGCGGTCAGGCGCCGGATGTGGTAGCTGAGCACGCCGAGCGGCACATCCAGTTCCGCCGCCAGCCCACTCGGACTGGCCGTCCGATCCTCCAGCGCACTCAGCAACCGCGCGCGCAGCGGGTGAGCCAGGGCCTTGGCAACCGTCGGATCGGTGATGTCGTGAAACGGCTTCATCGAGGGAGACGAATATCGCTGGCAAGGTCCGAACCCCCCCGGTGCGGGTCCTTGTGCAGATGCGCAACTCAGAAATGCGAACTGTGCTTCGGTACTCGGGCAGGAATAATCGCACCCCGCGGTCACTCAATGCCGCCTGACCGAACGAACTCCATTGTGCAATCGGGCCACGCTCGCACGCGCTACGTACCGGCCCGTAATCTGGACCCGGCATGAGCTCACAGCAAAGCCGGATTGCCGGCGGCGATGACCGGGTGCTTCTGCGCCGCGCCCGCGGTGGCGATGAGGACGCGTCCCGCGAGCTCGTCGAACCCGGCCAGGGCGAGCTGCACGCCCACTGCTACCGCATGCTCGGGTCGGTCTACGACGCCGAGGACGCGCTTCAGGACGCGATGCTGCGGGCGTGGCGCGGGCCGGCCGGCTTCGACGGCCGAGGCTCTCTGCGCTCGTGGCTGTACACGATCGCCACCAACTCGTGCCTGAACCAGCTCGGCCGGCGCTCCAAGCGCGTGCTGCCGATGGATTTCGGCGCACCGTCCTCACACGGGCCAACGGGCAGCCCGCGCGCCAGTGGCTCTCAAAACCGTGCGCTCGCGCACGCACGCTGTGCGCGGTGGGAGGGTGCGTGCCGTGACGCACGGAAACCGCGCGTCTCCGCACGCACGTCGCATATCGGGCCGGGGTGTGTGCGCAGACGCACGCCTTGGCCGGGCCGCCACGCTGTCGCCGGGTCGGCCCGGGCCCTGGCTAACCGGCACCGTCGCCCGCCTTGGGCTCCCCGATCGGCTCGGCTGAAACGACCATGCCCGGCAACCCGGCGCGCGGCGCTTTGGTCCGCGACCCGACTCACAGGAGGTAGCAATGGACTGGAAGCTAGAGGTTGTCGTGGTTCCCGTCAGCGACGTCGACCGTGCCAAGCAGTTCTATTGCGAGCAGCTCCCCTTCGCAGTCGATGTGGATTACTCGGCGGGAGAGAGTTTCCGCGTCGTCCAGCTGACCCCCCCGGGGTCGGCGTGCTCGGTTTCGCTGATGCGAGAGCCCGACCGCGCCGGAACCCTGAAGGGCCTGCATCTGATCGTGCCCAACATCGAGGCCGCCGATCAGGAGCTCACGGCCGCTGGGGTGGTGGCCGACGGGCCGTTTCATTTCCGGGAAGGCGGCCAGCATCCGGGGCCGCATCCCGAGCGTGCCGACTACGGCTCGTTTCTGTCCTTTGCCGACCCCGACGGGAACTCGTGGCTCGTACAGGAGGTGCGCCGTTGAGGAGCGGACGGAACTGATGGTGCGGCCCCGTGCGCCCTTGAGCAGGCACGCGCCGCCGCGGACGCCCACCTTTTGCCACGGCCGCGGCTTGGTCCGGACCCTGGCTCTTCCTATTGCCGGTCGGGCAGCGTAGGTGCGCCGAGTCCGACAAAGTCGGGTGGCTGACCCGCATGCCGACCGACCCCGACCCCCACCCCACCCCGACCCCGACCCCGACCCCGACTCCGACTCCGACTCCGACTCCCGGAGGAGCAGACCATGCAGATCATCCGCAACTCCCTCGACACCAACCCAGGCCCGGGCGACTGGTTCACGGGCAACGTCTACATCGACTCGATCGCCACCCCGTCTCCCCCGTCCCGGACCGCTGCGGCCTGCGTCCACTTCACGCCGGGCGCCCGTACCGCCTGGCACACGCACCCCTTGGGGCAGACGATCTTCGTCACCGAGGGCCTCGGCCGCTGTCAGCGCGAGGGCGGACCCGTCGAGGAGATCCGCCCGGGTGACCGGGTCTATTTCGAGCCGGGCGAGAACCATTGGCACGGTGGCGCACCCAACCGGTTCATGACCCACATCGCCATGCAGGAGGCCGACGACTCCGGCAGCCCGGTCACCTGGGGCGAGCATGTCACCGATGAGCAATACGGCGCCACCCCGGCCCCCTGAGCGACATCGAGCCGCCCAAACCTCGGGGGGTCGACCTGTCCTCACGGAACTCAAGCGCGCCAGCGGGTCGGCTCGCGACCCGCTGGCGCTGTTCACTTGTTATGCCACTACCGGGCCCCCGTACAACAACCGATAGCAACAGCCGGTCCCCGTCGCCCCCTCAAACAACGCCAACAACAACTCGAGACGGAGGAGTTTGCTGCTTGATCGGCATTCAACCGATTTTCTGGTCCGTTCTCTATAGGCTTTAAGCACTATTGTCGTTCCCCAGCACCAGCTCGTGGCGGTGAAAGTTGTGCCTGACAACAATCCGGCCGCCCCGTCGTGTCTCCTCTACGACGAGCGGGAAGTACCAGGAGAACGCAGTTGCCACACCCACGACTTCCCGTCGACCCCGGGTGCTCGAGGTAGCTAACCCTTTCGGAGCCAGGGCAGCCGGGTGTGAAGCGTCAGCGCTCCGCGAACGTCTAGCGCGGGGAATGAATTGGCGAACCACCAGCAGGCTTGGCTGAGATCCAGACCACGTTCGACGGTGCGCGCGCGTCTGAGTGGCATGAGGTCTCACCGGCACCGCGACGGTCTCGGTGACCACCATGCCGACTGATGATCTGCGCACAGAGATCATCCAGGCAGCGCTTCGCGACGCGGCCTCGGCTGACCTCGTCGAGTGGCTCTCGTTTCTGACGCCGGCAATCCTCGCTGATCAAGGCAGGGATCCACGGCGGTCGTGGTCTCCAGGCATCGTCCGATACCACTTCCGCGGGGAGGAGGGATTGGCGTTTGACCGCACACGTCTCGCCGATGAGATGATCGCCACCGCGCTGGACGAGGCCAGAGCGCGGTTCAATCGGTGGCTCTCCGACTGGGTGACACCTGGGCTCCGTGGGGATCGATCCGCGACACCGGATGTGCGCCTTCGGCGAGCTCTCGACGCTGTCGGCTCCCTGGCCGACGAGCGGTCGGGGGTGTTCCGTACGCTGTTGCTGTCGGTCATCCTCCGCCAAGGATCCGTCTCAACGCCCGGCCAGGACGGGCCGGCAGAGGTCCTGCGATGGTTTGGCATGCGTTTGGTCCAGGCGTACGCCGACGCGGTCCAGGCCCCTCCCCCGGAGGCTGGGCTTGCTGGCGAGCTCGGCTCGATGCTCATTATCGAGGCGTTCGCAGCGCACCTTTTCCATGACGCTGCTGATCAGGCTCGTGCCTTCGAACACTGCTCGCGACTCCTGGATGCCGCTCTGGGACGTGATGCACCTGTCACGGAAGGACGGTCCGATCATCACGCCTCGCCAGAGCGTGAGTCGGCCGATGAAGTGGTGTCACGAATCGATCGAAGCCTTGACACGGTGGACCTGCACTCCGCTGAGGCGGTGTCGTTGCTCGAAGAGCTCGCATCGGTATTACCGACCAGCTCGTGGGCGTTTGCTCGTGGTCGGGCGATTCTCGAGCGCGTCCTGTCGATCCCCGACCTTCGGCGGTCTGAAGCGGGGCAACACGCCTGGTCGATTGCTGCGGAGGTCGTGGGCATGGCGGCCGGCCACCGAGAGTTAGCCGAAGAAGCCGCACGGGTTCGCGCTCACCGGAGGATCGCGCGGCACCGAAGGGAGGAGTTGCTCGCTTCGATTCGAGGAAGCTGGCTGCTGCTCCGTCTCGAATGGTTTGAACAGGCACGGGCCGAACTCGAGCAAGTCCGCCAGGTCGCCCGCCGGGGTGGTCTTGATGACGTTGGCTGTCTCGCTGAAGCCTTTCTCGGCTACGCGGCATCATTCGATGGCCCGCTCGCTGACGCGGTCGAACATGCCGAAGGCGTCGCCATGCTCAGCCAGGAAGGGCCGGACGCCTTGTTTGCTGCGCCCTTGGCCGCAGCTGCCGCTGGACGGGCTCTCTTGCTGACTGGAGACGTTGCGGGCGCAGCCCGCTGGCTGCAGGCGCCGATCTACGCCGGCGTCCCCAGGAGTCTCGGGCAGACGATGCTCGAGCTCTCGCGCTCGTGGATGCTCCTCGCAACCCAGCAAAACACCGAAGCGCTTCGCCTGCTGGTGGCGCTGCGGCAACGGCTCGAGCGTTTGCACGTCACCAATCCAGCCGGCTGGCCGTGGCTCGAGCCCACGACGATCGCTCTCGTTCGGTTGGGACTCAGTGACCAAGCAACGCGGCTGATCAGCGATGCCAGTCCGCAGGCGACCCGATGGGGGACCCCCCTCGTCATCGCAGAAGTCCATCGCGCCCGCGCCACAGTGGCGCCAACACAGCGAGAGCGTCACCAGCACCTAGCGCTGGCTCTGCGCGCCCTGGAAGCCGCCCCCGGAGCCATCGAGCTCGAACGAACTCGGATGATGGTGCGGGCCGGCGCGCAGGCGCGGGGCGCGCACGGAGTCCACACCGGCTCGGTCCTCGTGCAGGCCTTGACGGACGCCAATCCCGGCGAGCATCGAATGACTCCGCGCGTCCATGCCGTGGCGCTCCTCGTGGCCGAAGGGCGGCGCAACAAGGAGATCGCTGACGCCCTACACCTCACGCAAGCCACCGTCCGACAGCACGTCTCGGCGGCGATGCGGGCAACGGGCACGCGCACGCGCACTGAGCTCGCGCTGCTCATGACCTCGCCCCAACGGCCCCCATCGTCCGCATAAGCCGACGATTTCACTCCCAGTCCATGCGAGCAACCGACGCTCCGGTAGCGTCCAGCGTTCTCTCCGTCATGGGCCGACGGAGCCCGATCTGGAGCTTCCCCGTCTGCCGCGGCTGCGTCGAGATCCGTCGGTTCGAGGTGTAGGCTCGCTGGGGACTCGTGCGCGTACGACAGCCCGCAGCGGATGCCATCGGCGCGATCGCATCCTTTGATAGCAGCCTGGTTCCGATGCTCATAGCCGACGACCACCGTCAGTACGTCGACGCAAATCGAGCGGCCTGCTTGCTGTTGCGGTGCACCCGCGAGGAAGTCCTGCGTCGCAAGATTGATGACCTGACGCCTCCCGAGAGTCGAGCCGGGGCCGCGGCGCTGTGGGACGCCTTTCTACGCGACGGAACCCAGAGCGGAACCTTCGAGCTGCTCATGCCCGACGGTCCGCGGCTGCAAGTTGACTACAGCGCCACGGCCAATATCGAGCCCGGTCGGCACCTCTCGATTCTGTTGGTGGCCAGTGGAGAGGACCCGGTACCTCTCCCCGTCGCTGATTCTGAGAGCCCGCTGCTCACCGACCGCGAGCGTGAGGTGTTGGCGCTCATTGCCATGGGTGAAAGCAGTGCCGCAATCGCCGCGACGCTCGTGATCTCTCCGGCAACGGTGGAGACGCATGTACGCCATTGCGTCACCAAACTCGGGGCCAAGAACCGGGCTCACGCGATCACGCTCGGCCTTCAGCACGGAGAGATCGCGATCGACCTCGAGGTCGCCTGAAGGCCGGCCTGGCCAGCGTCAGCCGGGGCTCTGAACCGCTGGCCAAATCAACACTTTTGATGATTTTCAGGGCGGCAGACGACGCGTAACATGCCGCGCCGGCCCTCCGGAGTGACTCCGTTGAGCCGTGAGCACGTAGACGCTGGCCAATCGTTGGAGCTTGGCGCTTGGTCCTTCCCTCAACAGAATCTCGTCGAGAGGCAAATCACGTGGGCGCGGGAAACCAGTTGCACAGGTATGTTGACAGCGGGGTCCGAATCGCGGTTAGCGAGTCGGACACCACAACCACAGTCCACCTCGAGGGCGAGCTGGATCTGGTCGAGCGGGAGGACGTACGCGACGCCATCCTCGAAGCGCTCGAGCGCCGGCCAGGGCGCCTGATCGTGGATCTCGGTCGCCTGAGCTTTATTGACAGCAGCGGTGTCCACCTCCTCATCGAAGCCGTCCAGCAGAGCGCCGAACGGGGTGTGCACCTGACGATCGTGCCAGGCCCACCGTCGGTGCACCGCATCTTCGAGATCTGCAACCTCACGGACCTTTTGCCGTTCCTAGCCCGTCGCGACGGTGGCCGCGGCACAGCCGGGCTCGCGCCACCCGTCCGGCACCGGGGGCGTCGCTGAACACTCTGCGGCGACTGACCTTGACGCGTGTCCGGCGCAGCGAAACGATTCGGCTGTGCGCGCCGACGCTCACACGCACCTTGCCTTGGAAATCGCCCGGTTGGGGGTCTTGATCGGTCGCGAGGCCGCCGCGGTCGACACGGCGCTGAACGACCACCCGTCCACGTCTGATCATGACTATCCACGATGGGGATGGGTGGAGCACAAAGAGCTGAGTCGGCAACTCGACGCTCTACACAAGCACGTGGCTCGGGCGACCGCCCGGAGCCACGACCAAGCGGACCTGCGCGCAGAATTCGCAACCCTGCTGCCTTTCGCCAAGATCCTGCGCGCCGACGCGGCAACGTGGCGGACAGCGTTTGAAGCCGGGCTCAAAGAAGTTGAGCGAAGGGAAACCGCCTTGCGCCAGGCGCGCGAGAGATCGGCCGCTGAGCGCGAGACGCTTCTGCGACGGCGAGACGCTCTTCAACTCACGGTTGATGAAACGGCCGGACGTATCGCGCAAGCGAGCGGCGGCGATTGTCGCAAAACGCTGCCTGTCATCAGGCTGGGTGAAGCTCTCACTGTCTGTTCGGTCGCTGTCTTGAGCCCGAGGAAATGGTTTCGATCCCAGCGTCACTGGCTCGTGACGCTCAACGACTCTCGTGACCGGGTGCGAGTCAGACGCAGCTACTGAGCAGGGGCGACGGGTTCGCGCCCGGGCGGCTCCTGATGGGGACCGCTGCTGACGCGATCGGTCATGAAGCGGTCGTGCCCGGGCTAGTTTGGAATGGTGCGTGAACCGCCTGAGCTTGTGATTTTCGACTGCGACGGGGTCTTGGTCGACAGCGAGCGCATTGCCGTGAAGGTAGATCAGGTCGTGCTGGCGACGGTCGGGATCGCGCTCACCGAGGCCGAGATCATCGACCGGTTCGTCGGCCGGTCCGCATCGGTCATGGACCAGGCCATCGAGAAGCAGCTCGGCGGCCCGATACCGAAGGACCTGCGCCAACGTTGGGAGGATCTCTACCGGCGCGCCTTCGAAATCGACCTGAAGCCCGTGGACGGAATCAATGAGGCCCTGGCGGAGCTGAGGCAGCCGGCCTGCGTTGCCTCCAGTAGCGAGCCGCGGAGCCTGCGGCACAAGCTCGCCCTTACTGGCTTGCTGCCTCGCTTTGAAGGCCGGATCTTCAGCGCGAGCCAGGTGCGTCGCGGCAAGCCGGCACCAGACGTGTTCCTATACGCGGCGGCCCAGTTGGGCGTCCCGCCCGAGGGCTGTGTGGTGGTCGAAGACAGCCAGTACGGAGTCGAGGCCGCGCTCGCCGCCGATATGCACGTTTTGGCCTATGCCGGAGGCATTACGCGAATTGAGACCCTCCAACGAGAGGGGGTGGCGGTGTTCCACGCTATGCGTGACCTGCCGGGGCTGATCAGCCAATAGACGCGGCCGGACCCCGCGACGGGGTAGGAGCGGTTAAAAGAAGTCCGGCACCTAGTAGGCGAGGGCGGGCAGCCGCCGGAGGTCCGGGTCGGTCCATGACGCTCGAGCGGGTTCGGAGAGAAGAAGCTCGCGCGAATAGAGGTGATGGATCAACTGGCTGTCGAGGAGGTCGGCGTTGCGCTCCAAGAAGTCGTCGAAGCCGTCCGCGGGCCAGCGCTGCGCGTGCACGGCCACGAAGTGCAGCCATGCGCGTGATCGACCGAACCCGCCACGCGTCTCGAGGATCCCGTGGAGTATCTGGAGGTCACGTTCGCGCATGGATGGACCGTAGCCGTCACCGTCTCCACGAGCACGATGCACTGCGATGACCTTCTGGGCGGTTGGCTGGCTCGGAGTTGCCCTGGCTCAGGGTCCGGAGTAGCCTGGACCAGGAAGGGCATCATGTGAGGTCGGCCAGTACCGGACGGCAGCACGACATGACTTTCGAGGGTTCACTCTCCCGCGGAGGTCGCGATGCTCAAATGTGTTTCACGCCGTTCGATGTTCCGTAACGCAGCGTCGGCATCGCCCGGCTTCGGCTCTACGGCGGGAGTCGACCTAGACCCACTGAAACCGCCGGTTCAAACCCCGGTAGTCACACAGAGGGATCGAGCGACATGAGTGCCCCTGGCGCTCTCAGGGGAGCTGACGAAACCGTGCCGATCAAGCATGACGGTCTCGAACGCGTCATACGGACATTGGTGTTCGCCGTCCCGCCGGTCGCGCTGGCAGTAGGGGGATGGCTCGCGTGGGGCGGCGCCCTCCGCTGGCAGGACCTCGTTGTGCTCGCGATCATGTACACGCTGACCGGCTTGGGAATCACGGTCGGTTATCACCGGCTGTTCACCCACCGCAGCTTTAAGACCACCCGGTGGCTGCGGGTGCTGCTCGCCGCGCTCGGGTCGATGGCGGTCGAGGGACCGGTGATCGAGTGGGTCGCCACGCACCGGAAGCACCATCGTTTCTCAGACCTTCCCGGCGATCCACACAGCCCCCACGTGGACCAGGCGCCAGGGTGGCGTGGAGCGATACGCGGCTTGGGTCACGCTCATTTTGGTTGGATGTTTCGCGGCCAGGACATGGCCAACCCCGCGCGCTACGCCAAGGATCTGATTGCCGACCGTGACATAGCGTTCATCAACCGCACGTTTCCCCTGTGGGTGCTGGTTGGACTGGCCGTGCCGTTCGGCTTGGGTGCGGCGCTGACCGGCTCCGTGGTAGGTGGGCTGACCGGCCTGCTATGGGGCGGAGCCGTGCGCGTGTTGCTGCTGCATCACGCGACCTTCAGTATCAACTCCCTGTGTCACTACTTCGGACGGCGACCCTTTGCGACCAACGATCAGTCGCACAACCTGGCCTGGCTCGCGCCGCTCGCGTTCGGGGAGGCGTGGCATAACAATCACCATGCGTTCCCGACGTCCGCCCGCCACGGACTGGGCCCGGGGCAGGTCGATCTCGGCGGCTGGCTGATCGCTGGGCTGGAGCGATCCCGCCTAGCCTGGGATGTCGTCAGGATCAGCCCCGAGCGCCAACTGGCCAAGCGCGATGGCGCAACCGCTGTCGGAGCACTCTCGGCCAGCAATAACCGTGCATCGGGGTCACACGGCCGGGCGGCGCGCTCCACGTAGGTCACGAGACCAGGAGGCGGATGGCTCGCAACTGCGGACCGCGGAGCCGGTCTCGATTAGGGCAGAAGGTCGTTGTGGCGGTGAGTGACGTGGCGACCGAGGGTGGCGAGCGAGGAGGTGATTGCGTCACGGATGGTCCGATCGGCGAGGAGACCGTCCGTCGCGATATCGCCGCGCGTCACCGGGATCCGAGCGCAGGCGGCCTCGACGATATCGGCGTGCACGTATCCGAGCACCTTGCGCAGCGAGTCGTGCGCGTCGGCTGCGCCGGTGGGCGCCGCAGGCCCAGAGGCGTTGATCCAGGCGATCGGCTTTTGGTAGGTCCCAGCGTCGCCGACGGTCCACTCCAGCAGGTTCTTGAGCGCTCCCGGCAGCGCACCGGCGTACTCGGGGGTGCACAGCAGCAGTGCGTCCGCGGAGGCGATCTGCTCACGCAGCTCCATCACACTGGGATGGACGGGCTCACCCTCCCGATCCTCGTCGGGGTTGAAGTGCGGCAACCTGCCCATGCCGCCGTACAGTGTCGTCGCGATTCCGACCGCTGCAGCTGCGCACGCGGTCTTGAGCACAGCGGTGTTGGTCGAGCCATCACGCAGACTGCCCGAGATCAACATGATGCGAATGGGGCTCAAGGCGACGAAGCTAGCGACTCCCGGCGCCGCGGCTCATCGCCTCTGTCGCCTGACCATCGCGGAGGCCCATCGGCAGTTTCGAGCGCGGGTGAGACAATCAAGCGGTGGGGAATGACGTCCTGCCGCTGCCCCAGCCGCCGCTGTCAGAGGAGATGGTGCTGCTCGGGCCGTGGGAGGAGTGCGATGCCGGAATTGTCCTCGCGGCAGGTCTGGATCGGCTCATCTCGCGTTACCGGTACTCGCTTCCTCGCACCGCTGACGGCGCCCACGCGTGGATTGCGGCAACGAGGACCGACCGCCTGGCCGGTGCACGACTGGAGCTCGCGATCATCGCGCGCAGCGTGCCCGCCGGCTCGGTCTCGCTGACCGGCTTCGAGCATGGCAATGCGATGCTCCGCTACTGGTTGCTACCACAGGGTCGCGGGGGTGGTCTGGCCACCAGAGCGGCCCGGCTGCTGGTCGCCTGGGCATTCTCGACCCTGCGCCTCAGGCGGCTGGCCGCATTGATCGAACCCGACAACGAAGCATCCCGAGCCGTGTTGGAACGCTGTGGCTTTGTCCAAGAAGGATTGCTTCACCGGCACATGACCGGACATGACGGCGACCGGGTGGACACGTTGATCTACGGGTGTCGGCCCGACGTGAGAAGGTGAGCGCCGGCTCAAGGGCCCCACGACGGAAACCACCGGACTGGTCATCCACACCAGGGTGATCTGGGCTCATTTATTGGATCCAGTCGTCGTCAACCAGCTCGCCGTCGGCTGGATGATGAGGACCGAATGCGAGGAACTCCAGGCCGTGGCTGCCTGCCTCAAACGCACGGGCTACCTCGGGGTCCACGCGGATTGCGTCGAGAGCGCGAACGTCGATGATTTCGTCGTCAAGCTTGAGGCGCCCGGTCCCATTGAGGATCACGTAGATCTCCTCAGCGCGCGTGTGGCGGTGCACGAAGGGCGATCGCTTGCCTGCCCGCAAGCGGAAATGGGTCACGCCCGTCTGCTGAGCGCCGAGAGCCGTTCGCGCGACACGGGCCTGCCACCGGTCGGCGAAGCCGCCCGCGGGTGCGGCGTCCTCCACCTCGGCCAAATTGATTTGAGAGAAACGGTCAGCCATCTCCCACCTTTCGTTTTCCCTGGGCTCGATGCGTCCCCACCCTAGGACCGGACACAGATGGCCAGATCATCGGAACAGGGCAAGCATGCAGGCCAAGGCCGGGTTGTAGGCCCTGACGGTCCACTCGAGGTTGGCGAGGCTGCTGTTAAGCAGGTGGCGCAGCGTCGGGAGGCCGTCGTCACCACGGGCGCGTCGAGGAAGGCCATCATCAAGGCCAAGGAGGCGGCGATAAGAGTCCAGGTTGGGTTCCAGGGGCGTTCGGGCAGGCCCGGATTTCGACATGTCGGCTCCTTCGTCGGGTAGAGAACGCGCAACCTGCCGTTGCACAATCTGCTACGGTAGCGCAACCACAAGTTGCGTATTGCCGAAAGGAGAGATCGAGATGCTCAGTGACCGCATCGAGCGCGAGGTCCGGATCGACGCCCCGATCGACATCGTCTGGTCGGTCGTGACCGAGCCGGAGCAGATCACCCAGTGGTTCAGCGACATCGCCGAGTTCGAGCGGCAACCCGGGGCCGAGGGCACGCTCACGTTCCGTGGATCGCGGAAAGGGAGCCGGTCGAACGACTCGCAGGGCGATGTCGTCATCAACCTGCGCGTCGAACGGATCGAGCCACCTCACTACTTCTCGTTTCGCTGGGACTACCCCCGCGGTGCTGAGCCCGACGAGTCGAACGCGCCGCTCGTCGAGTTCACACTGACCGAAGACGGCGAAGCCACCACGCTCAAGCTCGTGGAGAGCGGGCTCCAGCGGCCCGGCTGGACAGAGGACGAAAACGACGACTACGTCGCAGATCACAAGCGTGGCTGGGATCACCACCTTGGCGTGCTGCGCGCGCACGCCAACACTCGCCCGTGGAGAGTCGCGCGCTAATGACCGGCACGGGGACACCCAGCACGGCTGCCGTGCTGACCGCGACGCTCGCGCTCGCCGCAGCGGCCTGGGTCCTCGCGGTACACCAGATGCAAGGAATGGACATGGGCGTTGCCACCGGTCTCGGTTCGCTTCAGTTCTTCGTCGCCGCGTGGGTCTCGATGATGGCGGCAATGATGCTGCCGGGTGCGTCCCCCGCTCTCATCCGCCGCGCTCGCGCCGGCGGGTCTGTGCTCGCCGTGCCTCAGTTCGCAGTTTCGTACCTCGCTGTGTGGACAGTGGTCGGCCTCGTCGCCTACGTGCTCTACGACCCGCACGGCACGGGGATTGCGGGCATGGTGACGGTCGCGGCTGGCCTCTACGAGCTCACGCCGCTGAAGCGAGCCTGCCGCCTGCGCTGTCGCCAGAGCGTCCGATCGGGCTCGCGGTTCGGGCTCTCCTGCGTCGGCTCGAGCATCGGACTGATGCTCGTCCTGCTCGCCGTGGGCGCGATGAGCGTGGCGTGGATGGGGATCGTCACCACCCTCGTGGTCGCCCAGAAGCTCCTGCCGCCAAGCCCATTGCGCGACGTACCGGTGGCGCTGGCCATCGTCGGGCTCGGAATCGCGATTGCGGCCGCGCCCGCGTCGATTGCCGGAATTACGTGACCAAGAGGAGAGAAGACAAATGACCGAACACGCCACCGGAACACGTGAGGAGTGGCTCGCGGCCAGGCTCGAGCTGCTCGCCGCCGAGAAGGAGCTGACCCGGCGCGGTGACGAGGTCGCCCGACAGCGACAGGCGCTGCCGTGGGTGCGGGTCGATAAGGAGTACAGCCTCGAAACGGATGAGGGGAGCGCCACGCTGGCCGACCTCTTCCGCGGGCGCTCACAGCTGCTCGTCTACCACTTCATGTTCGGGCCCGACTACAGCGCCGGCTGTCCCGCCTGCTCGGCGATCGCGGACGGGTTCGACGGCTTCGCGTTGCACCTGGCCAACCACGACGTGATGCTGTGGGCGGTGTCGCGCGCCCCGTTCTCGAAGCTGCAGGCCTACAAGCAGCGGATGGGCTGGAGCTTCGCGTGGGCGTCCGCGTTCGGGAGCGACTTCAACTACGACTTCGACGTCTTCGTCACCGAGGAGCAGGAGCGTTCGGGCGCAGTCGAGTACAACTTCCGCGAGTCGCCCGTATGGTCGCCGCCCGAGGACGTGAGCGGCCCCTTCGCCACGTGGGCGGCGACGTCGGGTACGGACTGGGCGACCTACGCCCGCGAGCGCCCAGGCATGAGTGCGTTCGCGCTCGAGGACGGGGTCGTCTACCACACCTACTCGGCCTACGCGCGCGGCCTCGATGGCCTCTGGGGCATGTACCAGTGGCTCGACCGGGCGCCGCTAGGGCGAAACGAGACGCGCACGCCCGACGACCCCCTGAACTGGTTTCGGCGCCACGACGAGTACAAGCGATGAGTTCGTCCCGCGTCGATGCCGTCGAGCTCGTCGCCGCGGTAACCGAACCAGCCCGACGGCAACTCCTCGATCTCCTGCTCGAGCGAGGCGAATCGACACCGACATCCCTGGCTGACAGGCTGCCCGTCACCCGGCAGGCTGTCAGCAAACACCTCGCCGTCCTCGAGCGCGCCGGCCTCGTCGACCACGAACGATCAGGCCGCGAGACGCACTACCGAATCAACATCGCCCGACTCGACGACGCGACGAGATCACTGAGCGAGCTCGCCTCGACCTGGGATCGCCGGCTCGTGCGCATCAAGCGGCTCGCCGAGGCAGCCCATGCCGAAAGACGCCGCAGGAGCCGGTGAGACCAGTGGCGGCGGCGACTCCGTGCCCGCCTCGGCGACAAGGAGTCGTCTGCTCGTGATGTTTAAAGCGGCGGCGCCGGACTGGATCAGGCCAACGTGACGATTGCTTCGACTTCGACCGGCATGCCCAACGGCAGTTCGCCGGCGCCGATCGCCGAGCGTGCGTGGCGTCCGGCCTCACCCCAAAGCGTCAGGATGAGATCGCTAAAGCCGTTGATCGCGGCCGGAGTGACGTTGAAGCCCTCTGCGCACTTGACGAAGCCAAGCACCTTGATCCAAGCCTTCACATGGTCGAGGCCGCCGAGTTCGGCCGTGAGCGAGGCGAGCATCGAAAGGCCTGCTGCTTGCGCGGCGTCGTAGGCCTGCTCAACTGATAGCTCGGCACCGACGCGGCCGCTGAAAAGCTGCCGATCGCCGTCGAATGGCCCGTGACCCGAAATGTAGGCCAGATCCCCGTGCACGCGGACCGATTCATATGGGAGCCGCACGCCCGCCGGCGCGACCAGTGGCGCCGGAAGCTCGAGTCCCATCTCAGCCAAGCGACCCTCGATCACTCCCACCCCCAAAGCCTCCCACACGCCAGTGACCGCACCGACATCAGGCTGCTTCTGGGGAAGCGGCTGGATTGCCGCTGCGGCTTGTAGCACCGGTGCTACGCTGTGCGGATGGCCAGGGAGATCACTCAGCGACAGCTTCGGAACGAGAGCGGTGAGGTGATGCGGGGCCTGGATAGCGGCGACACGTTCGTCGTCACGCGCAACGGTGTCGCGGTCGGAGAGCTCAGGCCAATCCCGCGCCGGCGGCTCGTAGGACGGGAGGTGGTGCTGGCCGGGTTCTCGCGTGCCGCGCCGATCGATGCCGGCCGGTTTCGTCGGGACGTCGATGCGGTGATCGACCAGGATTCAACGCCGCGTGCCTGAGCCGGCGGTTGCTCTTGACCGGGGGCTGATCGACACATCCGTCGTGATCGGACTCGATCGTGTGATTCCCGATACGCTGGCGGCCGAGCTGGCTATCGCGTCGATCACGCTCGCCGAGCTCGCGGCCGGACCGCACGCCACCGATGATCGGGTCGAGCGCGGGCGACGACAGGAACGCCTGCAACTCGCCGAGGCCACCTTCGATCCGATCCCGTTTGACGCCGCCTGCGCTCGAGCATACGGACGCATCTATGCCCAGACACTCGTCGGCGGCCGCAAGGCGCGCGGCCGACGTGCGGTTGATCTGCTGATCGCGGCGACCGCGCTCGCGGTCGATCTGCCCTTGTACACCGCCAACCCCGCCGATTTCTCCGGGCTCGAGACACTCATCAACGTGATACCGGTCAGGATCTCGCCGGCGACGTGAGAGAGCCAAGACCTCGCTTGTGTGGCGGCGCCGCGGCGATCGTGGTCGTGGCGCCGGGCCGGGGTCAGCACGGGTTTGTGAAGGTCACGACTGGATCGGTGGTGGGCACGGCGTTGGTGGTGGGTGCGACACGGCCAAGTTGGAATGGCTGGGTGCAGACGTCGGAGGTCAAGACTGACTGATACACCGTCAATGGCTCCGGGCGCGAACGGATTGTGCTGACATCGACCAGCTGTCTGACGCGTCGCGATCGCGCGATCGCATGGGATGACGCTCGCGCGGCCCACCACGACTGGAGGCCCTCAGTAGGCCTCGTAGCCGTGACTGCCGGTCCGGTTCAGTCCGGGTACTCGTCCTTGCGCCAACCGCCAGGCTCCTGAGGCTGTGCCTTCGGCGTGCGGTCGAGCATGAAGCTGTAGTACGGGGCGACGAACGGGTCAGGCGCCATCACTGTGTAGGTGTGGTACACGGTCCCGTTCTCGCGCGCGAACGCGATCCAACTCGGGCCTTCGCGCAGGCCGTCCTTGAGCTCGGCGCCGATCTGCCGCGACCACGCCTTGAGCCAGTCGGGCGGATTGTCGATCATCTCCTTCACCTCGGGGACCTGCTGTGCCTGCTCCTCGGTCATCGCAAGGCCGAAGTCAAAGGCGAAGTCCGTGTCGTAGGTGGAGACGTAGGGAAACTGCCACCCCATCCGCTGCTTGTAGGCGACCAGCCGGTCGATCGGCGCCCGCGAGAAGCAGATCAGTGTCACGTCGCGGTGGTTCAGGTGGACGAGCGAGCCGTCGAGGCCGTCCCCAAGGCTGGTGCAGCCGGGGCAAGCGCCGAGTTGGTAATCAGGGCCGAACATGATGTTGTAGGCGAGCAGCTGTGAGCGGCCGTCGAAGAGTTCACCGAGGGTCTTCTTGCCGTCCTCGGTGTCGAATTCGTACTCCTTCTCCACCGGTACCCACGGGAGCGCGCGTCGCTTCTTCTTTATCTCCTCGTTTCGCTCCGCCTGCTCGGCCTCGAGCTTGGCCAGCGCGTCGCGGGCCGCTTGCCAGTCCTCGCGCGTACCTATCGCGTGCTCGGACATCTCATCGCCTCCTGTTTGGACATTTCCGGTGCAGTCGATCCAACCTCAGCCGGTCGCCGGCGGTTACAGCATGAGACTGGCGGCGTCCCGGAAAGTCATCGCAGGCCCGAGAAACGAGCAAGACTTCTGGATCGTCGCCGGGCGGCCACGAGGCCCATGCTGCTGCTTTCCGCTTGCGGGACGTGCCCTGGTGCGCCGGTCACGACTACGGCTTACTGGATCATTGTTGACGAGCACGCTGGGCGGCTAGGAAGCGACGGCCCGGGGTCGGGTCGAGCCCGAAGCGCTCGGCGTAGCGTTCGTGAACTTCTTCTGAGGGCTTGTGTGCCTGTTCTGGGGAGAGGTGCCCGCCGGCGAGATGAGGCTCGAGCCGCGACAGGTAGGCCTCCCAGCCGGCTGCGGTCTGCGCGGCGCGCGTGCGGTCGTCAAAGACGTGTATGAAGACCAACCGACAGCCCTCTTCGTAAGCGGCCAGCTCAAAGCTGTAGCGCTCGCCGGCGAAGGTCCAGGCCAGGCGATGGGGGGCGTCGACCTCGGTCACCTCGCCGGTCGCGCCGTAGGCCTCAAAGGTCTCACCCGGCGCCCGGTGTCCAATCGGCGGCCGCGGGAAACCAGCGCTCAAGCTCTGTCGGCTCGCTGATCGCCCGCCACACGCGCTGGACTGAGTGAGCGAGCGTGCGCTCAAAGCGCAGGGCGGGGCGACCGTCGATGGTCTCCAGGGTTGCGTCGGTCATGGGTTCTCCTCCAGGTGTCGTTCAAGGACGTCAAGGCGGTCTGACCAGAACGCGCGATAGGGCTCCAGCCACTGATCGACCTCGGCGAGGGGTTCTGGACATAGCGCGTACAGACGCCGCTTGCCATCCGCGCGCACCACGACCAGGCCAGCCTCGCGCAACACCTTGAGGTGCTTAGACACGCCGGGCTGACTGAGCTCAAGACGCCCCACCAGCTCGCCGGCGGGCCGCTCGCCGTCACGCAGCAGGTCGAGGATCTGTCTGCGGTGCGGCTCGGCCACGGCGGCGTAAGCGCTCATCCACTCATATTACCAAGCGGTGATATAAGCGCACTGCTCAGGCAGCACGAGCCGCTCCCCTGCGCGATGGTCTCGGAGCTAGATGAGTGATTCCACGTCGAGAACCGCTGGCTGGCGCGCTCACCCCCGGCAGCGCCGCGAGGAGACCGAGTACGCCGGAGCCGCGGCCGCCTGATACGGAGGAGGCGACGACACCCTCTTCCTGCTCCTGCTGCTGTCACCCCGACCTCGCGCCCGCGTCGCAGGTGGCGCTCACCCTGCGCGCCGTCGGCGGCCTCACCACCCAGGAAATCGCCGACGCCTTCTTCGTCCTCGAGACGACGATGGCGCAGCGGATCAGCCGCACCAAGCGCACCCTCCGCGGGCGCCGCCTGGACCAGCCTGGCGAGCTCGCCGTCGTGCTGCGCGTGCTCTATCTCGTCTACACGGCCGGGCATTCTGGCCCGCCCGCCCGCGTCGACCTGGCCGGCGAAGCGATCCGGCTCGCCCGCCAACTCACCCTCGCCACCGAGGAACCCGAGGCGCGCGGGCTGCTCGCCCTGATGCTCCTCAACCACGCCCGGATGCCGGCGCGGCTCGATCCCGAGGGCCGGATCGTCACGCTCGACCGGCAGGACAGCGACCTGTGGGACAAGGGCGAGATCGCCGAGGGCGTGCGCGTCCTGCAGTCGGCGCTCGCCATGCAGACGGCGCAACGGCGCCCGGGCCGCTACCAGCGTCCTCCATCGGCTCGCGTACCCACTATGACCCCGATTGAGCCCAGCAACTCATCGCTGGTCTCTCAGAACAAGTTTCACGCCCCGTCGGGCCGGAGCGGCGACCAGCACGAGCGCCGGCGAACAGCCCGGGCATCCCCGATGTCGCATTCGCAGTCGACGACATCGACGCCGTCGCCGCTAGCTCGCGAGCCCGGGGGAGCGGAGCTCGTCGGCGAGGTGCAGCGCTACGCACACAGCTTTCGGCTCTGCCACGTCTGCGGCCCGGAAAGGATCATCGTCGAGCTGGCCGAGCAGATCGGCTGAGGGCTCCGGCCGCCGCCAATCGCCTCGCCAGTGTCAGCGGTCGTCCCGGGGCAGGATCGGCAGCTCACGACGCGTTCCTGGCCCTTAACAAGGATCGTTCTCGAAGTCCCGAGCACGATCAACCCAGAGTCGCCGGCGTTCAAGCAGGCCGCAGCCGCATGCGGGTTCTACTGGGCTGGAGTCGACAAACCTCGGAGACAGGCTCGATGCAGAACGGTGGTTTCCGCGACAAGCGTGTCTTCGAGCATGGCGCGGACACACGCTTCACGGCCGGTGCTTGACCGGCGGCGTCCCCTCGGCGTTGCCCAAGACACGGCACGTCGCTCGACGTTTGCCTATGCGAACCGTGCCGAGTCGTCAGGGACGACCGTCTAAGTGCAGCAGCAACTTCAAGATGACGCTGCCCGCGATCGTGACGACGAGAACGCCTAGGGCGGCCAGCACCAGAGTCAGCCACTCCGAGCCGCCCACTACCCAGACCACGAAGAGCACCCAAAGGACACCGAGGACGGCCATCGAGAGCTGCGTCCGTCTCAGCGCCCGCTGATACCGCTCGCCCTCCTCGGTCACCAGTTGAAACGGCGCATAGGCGGAGCCCCAGTCCCCTGTTTGCATCGAAAGGATCAAAGCGCAGAGGAGAACCCCACCAGCCGTCGAGAGCACGTAGGCCAGCCCCCCCCCGGAGAAGACGACGATCAGCGCAGAAACCACCGACGCGGCGATCAATGCTTTAGCCATCGCGTCAATCCATCGGCGGTCCAACTTTGATCCCCAATTCCCTGAGAAGGAACAAAAGAATCGCAGTTACGCAAGGTGCTGTCCACACCGGGAGCTGTGCGCGGACCCGCCCTAATAGACCCAGGGCGAAAGTCTTAAGGCACCAGTTGATCGCGCAGCTCGCTGTCGCCAGGCTGGCGCTCGTGGATGGTGATGTTGACGACGGCGGCGCACATGCCGTGCCCCGTGTTGGGTCAGGCGGTCGAGCGCCCTCTCAGCTGACGTGGCTGAGAGTGCTCCTGCCCCGCGGACGTAGACCAAAGGGTGTTGGGTCAGGGGGGGAAACGGCCGGGAGCGCGCGCTTCGCGTCGCTAATAGAGACGACCGGTGTCAGCCATGAGCCGGAGCGTCGGCGTTGAGACGAACACTACCGACCGTCTTGTTCCACCGACAGCCGATACGCATGCCGCTCAAACTTGGACGCCCGCAATTTCAGAGGAGTCCGGGCGAGCAGCTCACGCTGCTCGCCCGGTGTTCTCCCCAACCCGACCCATAATCCCGCTGGCCACTGCTTTGACCCCCCACGGCCTGTGGCCCCGGATATCGGGTCGGACGGTTGCACCCCTCGCGATCGGGAGATCGAGATCGTGAGGGTCGTGTAACGGCTGAGCCGTTCTATCACCGGACCCTGGACGTTCGGTCAGGACGGCATCGGCGCGAGCGCGCGCCCGGCGTATGCTTGACCGAACCGTGCGACGGTGTAAACGCGTCCACGGCGGTCGGGGAACTGCGCCCCCACTTCCCTGGCTTCCCGGGGGGTCCAGAAGGATCTGGACTCCCCGGGCCCACTTGTGGGCCTCTTGCCGCGCCATTGCGCCACCACACACAATGGCCCAGTCGGTCGCGCCGGCTCGCTCCGGACTAGCAGCCATCACGCGTTCGGCGGGCGGATCAAGCTGTCCTGCGACCCACAAGCCCACCGCCACACCGGCACAGTCGCGGGTGCCGTCAGCCCGGGGCTGCTCGATCGCGTCGCGTACGAGTATGGCAGCGTTCCACGGCACTCCCGGATCGGCCCCGCGTCGCGCAGTGACCTGCTCGTCATGCGTCGAAGCGATCTTCGGGTAGTTGGGCAGCCGGCACCAGGACGCAGTCGCCCAGGCTGTGGACAAGAAACTCACTTGAAGGTGCCCCCAAGCGGCCATCACGTGCTTGACCGTGCCAAGTCGCACGAGACATCGACGTGAGGCGGCGACACGCCTGTCGGCGCTCGCTGGCTGAGGTCGGAAGGCGGGTCCGGGGTCTGGGACCTAGTGGCGTCCGCGACCGCCCACAAGAGCCGGTCGCTGAGCTGTGCCCGGAAGTGGCCGGACTCAAAATCGGCGTGTGTGACGCGCTCGTCCCAGGCCATCTCCCCGCTGTCATCGGTCACCAGCACGCGCGGCATCTGCCACTCACCTCCTGACCTGCGGTTGATAGCTTTGGGCGGCCCCCAGTCTCGTATCGAGGACTCAGCCGGACCGGACCCGGCATGCGCTTCGCCCGCGAAGTCGGAATGAGTGATGTAGTCGCCAACGACCACGCAAGCAGCCACCGCGCGCTCTTGTGCTGACCGTCGAGTGACAGGTCGTCCACGAAACCCTCGATCTCAGCCAGCGGCTTGCGCCCGGCAACCGGAGCCTGGCCCGCGAGCTCCGCGCTGCCCAGCATCACTCGACGCCGCCGTTCATCGCCGGGCCCCGGTTCGTTCCATCAGACGCCGCCGGGGTGGAGAGGCCCTCAAGCCCGACTGCAACGCGGCGATGGGCGAGGCAGCGAGGGCAGTGCCGGGGGCTGAGAGCAAGCACTAATGACGTGATCACCAGCCGGCAATCCGGGCAGCGCAGCGCCTGGCGGGCGGACCGCGGAACCGCAACAGCAAGCTCACCGCCAGACATCGTGTACGCCTCCTGTGTGTTCGGGGGCGATGGTGCAAGCGCCGCGTTGTCCAGCTCGTCCAGGCACTCGTTTTTGCCGACGGCTGTTTTTACGCGCTGGCGCCACACACTCTGTCTGGCACTCAGAATGGACATCGGCAGACGGCCACTCAAACGCCCTCGACGAACCAGATGACGCTGACATAACTCGCAGACCTCCGTTTTCCGGTGGGGTACGGAAAACGCCACCAGGGTCTGGGGCAGCGCGAAGCTTCGACCTACACGCCGGGATACTAACCGACTCGTGCTCGACGTCAATCCCGGTTCTGGGTGTGGCGGTATCAGCGATCCGACGCGTCGCGCCGGCGAGCTTTCTCGATCAGCGCCGTGTCGGCCAGGCGACCGTCGATCAGCTCGTCCGCGACCTGGCTGAGCCGATGGCTGTGCTCGCGCGCATACCCGCGCAGCCGGGCGAACGCCTCGTCCATGCTGAGCTGAAGCCGTTCGGCCAGCAGGCCCTTGGCCTGCTCGATCACGACCCGGCTTTGTAGCGCCCGCTGCAGCTGGCTGACCGTGTCGTGCGTCTCTCGGGCCTCACGCTCGTTGAGCAGGCCAATCGCGGCGATATCGGCCATTCCCTGCGACACCGGCACGTCGGGCACAGCAAGCCGTCCTACATTCGAGCGAAATAGGTTCAGTGCCCCGATCGTCTTGCCGTGCGCCCGCATCGGGACCGCATGGACCGATCCGAACCGGGCGCGTACCGCCGCCGGCGCGAACAGCGGCCAGCGCGCGGCGTCGGCGGCCAGATCCGTGCTGAACACCAGACGTGCACGCTGAAAGCACTCAAAACACGGCCCCTCAGCGTTCTGGGCCTGCAGCAGCTCGAGCGCCTCGGCGCGCTCGCTCGAGGATGCCATCACCCGCAACCCGCCTGCAGCGTCGGCGATCAGCACCCCCGCCTCGACGCAATCGAGCAACTCCACAGACCGTTCTGCGACCCGATGCAAGAACTCGACCACGTCGAAATGCGCAACCAACGTATCGGCGAACTCCACGAACGTCTCCACGATCCGCTGCTCCCTCGCCATCAGCGTGTACCAAGCCTCCCGTGACCCGACGTCGACCTCAGCAAAATCACGTCAACCCGACCCCATGCGCACAATCGGGTCGTCATGAGGGCTCCAGACGCAGGCGCCGCTCGACCACATCACCGGCTACGTCGCGCAGCTGACGGCTCGCTGCGAAGGAGGCCGCCCGCAGACGCACGAACGCCTCTTCCAACGATACGCCAAGCTGAGCAGAGATCATTCCCGTGGCCTGGTGCACCTCCGCCCAGTACGCCGGCTGCCCCGCCAACAGCTCATGCAGGGTGTCCGGGCGGGCGCCAGCCTGCAACCCGAGAACCACATGCACCGCCACGTCGGCCAGCACCAGCCCGTCACCGAACTCATCTCCGCTGAGCCCTCCAGGACGCTCGCGATACAACGCCAGCACGCCAATCCTGATCGCCCCGAGCTGCAGCGGGAACGCGAACACCGCCCGCACTCCCGTCTCTACTGCCTCCTGCGCGAATGCTGGCCAGCGCAACAGCACTGGATCGGCCAGATCGGACTCCGTGACCGGCTCTCGCAACGTCCAGGCATCGACGCACGGCCCCTGCCCCAACGAAAGCTGCAGCTCCTGGATCGCCTCGATCCCCGGCCCGGTCGCTCCAGCCGTCCCGCGTAGCTCACCATCGACCATTAACGACAACCCGGCCCCATTGAGCGACAACAAGCCGGTCGCCGCCATGCACACCCGGTCGGTCACCGAAGCGGCATTCCCATCGACCGCCGCCATCGCCGCCAGCACCGCACTCACCCGATCAGCCATCACCGCCAACAGTACGCCTCGCCACCCCGACGCGCACCGGATACCCCGGTCTCAACGAGCACAACGACTCAGACGAACCGGGAGCTCGCGGACCGGCTCGCCTCACTCGCGTCGGGAAGAGCTGGCGCGCTCGCCGACTGGCGTGCCGTTTCCGCAGGAGCTCACAGACGACGGGCGTGGCTCGATTGATGCTCCTCGGAAGCGGAACAGCGCTCTGACGGGCATGGGGGCGCAATACGCGCCGACACGCAAGGAGGTCTGAGTCCGCGCTGACCCGACGCACCCGAGATTCGCCAGATGCGGGTTGGGTCTTCTCGCACTCCTGGTAGCACGTGTTAGTTATGCAGGGCGGCGCCGCATTTGACGTGTCCAACGGTGTTAGCCAGCAGGTGCAGGATCCAGAGCAATCCTCTGACAAGCCGAGGCGCGCCCTACGACTCGGCGCAGCGTCGCGAGCAGGCCCGTCAGACCCGCGAGGCGATCCTCGATATCGCGGCGACGATTCCTGGAGGACGGTTTCGCGCCCACCACGATCGCCGCGATCGTCAACAACGCCCACAACCTCGCCAACACGCGCGGCCTGCATGGCGGGGTGACCGTCAAGCGCGCCGGGGAGATCATGTGGACCTACAGTTCACCCGAGCTCTACGAGCTGCTGGTCCTCACCCGCGGCTGGCCGCTCGAGCAGTACGGCACGTTCATCGCCGAGGCGATGATCGCCGCCCTGCTGGGGCCCGAGAGCACCACCGAGCGAGCCGGGAGCCCGGGCTGACGCTCCTTGCCTCGCATGGCCCATTCCGGGAGGCATTCGGAAATCTCAGGCTGGGACGCCGACGCGCAGGTCGGGCGCCGGGGCGCCGAGCTGGCGCGCCAACCGCACAACGTGTCCCCGACACCACAGGTGGGTCAGGCGCCCTCCCTTGTCGCAGGCTTGCCCTCGCGAGGATCGCGTGAACGTCAAAGCGACTTCCCACCATCACGCCTGTAAAGGCATGCGCCACCGCAATCCGGGTACACGTTCGGATAAATCGACGAAGGAGGCGGTAATGGCCAAGGATCACGGTCCGAGCGTCAAAGACGATAAGCAGTACGAGGGGCTGCGCAAGAAAGGGATGAACAAGGGCCGAGCGGCGGCAATCGCCAATACGCCAGACGCATCAAGCAAGGGGGGTAAGCAGTCTGGCAGCGGCAATGGCAGCAGCCAGAGCCGCAAGAGCACCGGCAGTGGAAGTGGCGGCAACCGCGCCCAGAAGTCCGCTGCCGGTCGCAAGGGCGGCAAGAAATCCAGCTGAGCAGAGCCCACCAGCCTTGGGTTGATACCGCGGCCGGACGTCTCGGACTGCATTTCCGAGGGACGAGCATTCTCTCGGCTCAGCGCCGCCAACAGCACGCCGAGGGAGCGGTCAGCTCGTCAGCGCGCCGATCGATGTGGAGTGCGCGTGAAAGTCGTCGCAAGGATCTCGCCTTTCCGTGCGGGGTTAATCCGTCTCAGGAAGCGGCGCTTTGAGGGCACGCGCATTCAGCGGTGACGATCTCGAAGTCGCCCGCGCTGTCCGTGCGT
>JAXDGI010000077.1:0-8022 GCA_034665145.1 Solirubrobacteraceae bacterium | reverse complement strand
GGAACGAAAAGAAACGAAGCAGCTCCGCCGACCGAAGGGCGGAGGAGAAGGGAATTACATATATGTCTGACGCCGTCAAGCGCGTCTCCGTCGAGATCGAAGGTAAGGAGATCTCGTTCGAGACCGGCAAGCTGGCCAAGCAGGCCTCCGGCGCCGTCGTCGTCCGCTCGGGCGACACGATGGTCCTCAGTACCGCGACCCGCGGCAATCTCCGCGACGTGGATTTCCTGCCCCTCACCGTTGACGTTGAGGAGCGGATGTACGCGGCCGGGAAGATCCCCGGCTCGTTTTTCAAGCGCGAGGGCCGCGCGGGGGAGAAGGCCACCCTCACCGCCCGTCTCATCGATCGCCCGATCCGCCCGCTGTTTCCCAAGGGGTGGCGTTACGAGACGCAGCTGGTCGCACTTCCGATGTCGGTTGACCATGTCAACCCGTACGACATGCTGGCCATGAACGGCGCCTCCGCGGCGCTGATGGTCTCCGACGTGCCGTTCCCGAGCCCCGTGGGCGCGGTGCGCATCGGCAAGATCGACGGCAACTTCGTCGTCAACCCCGACGAGGATGCCCTGCTCGAGGACACCGACCTCGATCTGATCGTGGCCGGCACCGAGGACGCCATCCTCATGGTCGAGGCGGGCGCCAACGAGATCCCGGAGGCGGAGATCCTCGACGCTCTCGACATCGCCCACGAGAACATCCGCAAGCTCTGTGCCGCTCAGCGCGAGCTGGCCGAGCTGGCCGGCAAGGCGAAGGTCTCGGTCGAGCTCCCGCAGGTCCATGACGACCTGTACGAGCAGATCAAGGCCTCGCACGGCGCGGCCCTCGATGCCGCCACGCAGGTCGTGGACAAGCTCGAGCGCCAGGAGGCCACCAAGGCCGTGGAGGAGCAGATCCTGGAGAAGTACTCCGGCGCTCCGGACTCCGAGACGTATGCCGAGTACCGCGGCAACGCCCAGCGGGCGTTCGACAAGCTCGAGAAGACGCTCATCCGCGAGCGCATCGCCGTCCAGAAGAAGCGTCCGGACGGACGGGGCACCGAGGAGATCCGTCCGATCTCGATCGAGGTCGACGTCGCTCCCCGCACCCACGGGTCCGCGCTCTTCACCCGCGGCCAGACGCAGGCCTTCAGCGTTGCCGCGCTGGGAACCACACGTGAGGAGATGCGCCTCGACACGCTCGGTCTGGAGACGACCAAGCGCTACTTCCATCACTACAACTTCCCGCCCTTCTCGGTCGGGGAGGCGGGCTTCATGCGCGGTCCCAAGCGGCGTGACATCGGCCACGGCGCGCTGGCCGAGCGGGCCCTGGTACCAATGATCCCCAGCCAGGAGGACTTCCCCTACACGATCCGTGTCGTCTCGGACATCCTCGAGTCCAACGGGTCCTCGTCGATGGCCTCGGTGTGCGGTTCGACCCTCTCGCTGATGGATGCCGGCGTGCCGATCAAGGCCCCGGTCGCAGGTATCGCCATGGGGCTGATCAAGGAGGGTGACGACTACGTGATCCTCACCGACATCGCCGGCGTCGAGGACCACCTCGGCGACATGGACTTCAAGGTCGCCGGCACCAAGGACGGGATCACCGCCCTGCAGATGGACATCAAGATCACCGGCGTGACCTTCGAGATCATGCGTGACGCCCTGGCCCAGGCCAAGGTGGCTCGCGAGTTCATCCTGGGTGAAATGGGTTCGGTCATCGACACCCCGCGCTCCGAGCTCTCTCGCTACGCCCCCGGGATCTCCTCGGTCAAGATCGACCCCGAGAAGATCGGTCTGCTCATCGGCAAGGGTGGCGAGACCATCCGCGCCCTGCAGGAGGAGTTCGAGTCCCAGATCGACGTCAACGACGAGGGCCAGGTGCTCGTCTACGCCTCCAACCGAGAACTGGGCGACGCGCTCGTCGACCGGATCCGGACCATGACCAAGGAGGTCGAGGTCGGAGACGAGTTCACCGGCAAGGTGGTCAAGACCACCACGTTCGGCGCCTTCGTCGAGCTGGCCAAGGGCACCGACGGCCTGCTGCACATCTCCAACGTCGCTCCCGGGCGCCGCATCGACACCGTCGAGGAGGTGCTCAACAAGGGTGACGAGATCGCCGTCAAGGTGGTCGAGGTCGACCGCGAGCGGGGCCGGATCGGCCTGCGAATGGCCGAGGATCCCGAGATCCAGGGCAAGAACGCGGAGGAGCTGCAGGCCATCGCCGCGGCCGAGAACGGCGGACAGCGCCGCGATCGCCCGCCGCGCGACCGCGACCGTGATCGCGGCGGCCGGGACGGTGGCCGCGACCGGGACCGCAGTCGCGACCGTGATCGCGGCCGCGTGCGCGACCGCGACCCCGATCGTCCCCGCAGCTAAAGCCACCCAGCAGTGCACGAAGAGCACCGCCTGACCACGCTGCAGTCGGGCGTCCGGATCGTGACGGAGGCCATGCCCTCCGTCCGGTCCGTGTCGCTCGGCTTCTGGGTCGGCACCGGCTCTCGCCATGAATCAGGCGAGCAAGCGGGTCTCTCGCACCTGCTCGAACACCTGCTCTTCAAGGGCACGCCGAAGTACGAGTCGGTTCAGATCGATCAGATCTTCGACGCCATGGGTGCCGAGCTGAACGCGGGCACCGGCAAGGAGACCACCTCGGTCTTCGCCCGCGTGATCGACGAGCACGTACCGGAGGCCTTCGACGTCATGTCCGACATGGTCTTCCGGCCGACGCTCACCGACATCGAGTCCGAGCGCGAGGTGATCCTCGAGGAGATCGCCATGTACGAGGATGATCCGCAGGAGAAGGTCTTTGACCTGCTCGGCGAAGCCTGCTTCGGCACCGATCCGCTTGGGCGCTCGATCATCGGCTCTGCCGAGGTCATCTCGAACACGCCGCCCGAGGTGATCCGCGCCTTTCATCAGGAGCGCTACTCACCCGGCAATGTCGTCATCGCGGCGGCCGGCGCCGTCGACCATGACGCTCTCGTCGCGCTGACCGCCGAGCGCGTGGCGGCCGTGGCGCAGGCGGCCGTGCCGGCCACGCTGAGCGGCCTGCTTCGCCTCCCGGGCGCTCCGGGCCGGCGCTTCGAGCGCAAGGACACCGAGCAGTTCCACGTCTGTCTGGGCGGTATCGGCCTGTCCCGCCACGATGATCGCCGCTTCGCCCTGCGGGTGCTCGACAACATCTTCGGCGGCACCTCGTCCTCGCGCCTGTTCCAAGAGGTGCGCGAGCGCCGGGGTCTCGCCTACGCCGTCTACTCGTTCACCAGCGCCTTCCAGGACACAGGCCAGGTCGGCCTGTATGTGGGCACCCGGGCCGAGAACCTCGTGTCGGCCATGTCGGTCGTCGGCACCGAGCTGGCCAGCTTGGTCAAGGATCCGGGCACGGCCGAGGAGCTCACCCGGGCCAAGGAGAATCTCAAGGGCCGGGTCGTGCTCGCGCTCGAGTCGACCGGCTCGCGCATGAGCCGGCTGGGCTCGGAGATTCTGGCCGGCGCGCCCCTGATGGCGATCGACGAGGTCGTGGAACGGATCGATGCGGTCAGCCACGAGGACCTGGTCGCCCTCACCGAGGAGCTGTGGGCGCCCGAGCGCCTGTCGGTCGCGGGGATCGGTCCCGACGAGCAGCGCTTTGAGGAGGCGATCTCCGGCCTGGCCCCGGCGCTGGCGCCGAGCGCCTGATGATCCGTGTGGCCGTCGCCGGCGCGGCCGGGCGCATGGGGCAGACCGTGTGCGCGGCGGTGTCCGGCGCTCCGGACATGGAGCTCATCGCCCGCGCCGACCCGTCGCTGGACACGACGCTCGCCCAGGCGCTGGAGCTCGGGCCCGAGGTGCTCGTGGACTTCACGATCCCTGACACCGCGCTCGAGAACGCCCGTCAGGCGGCTGGCGTGGGGGTTCATGTCGTGATCGGGACAACCGGGTTTGATGCCGGTGCTCTGCAGGAGCTGAGCGACATGCCCGGCAACGTCTTCGTGGCCCCGAACTTCGCCATCGGCGCGGTGCTGATGATGCAGTTCGCCGTGGCCGCCGCCCGGCACATGAGGGCGGCGGAGATCATCGAGTTACACCATGACGGCAAGCTCGACAAGCCCAGCGGGACGGCCGCGCGCACAGCCAAGCTTATGTGTGAGGCCCGCGCGGAGGACGGCTATTCCGTCCCGGTCCATTCGGTCCGCCTGCCTGGTCTGGTCGCCCACCAGGAGGTCATCCTGGGTGACATCGGCCAGACCCTGACGATCCGCCACGACTCGATCGACCGGGAGTCGTTCATGCCCGGGGTGCTCCTGGCCATCCGCCGCGTCGGCGAGCTGACCGAGTCGCCGGTCGTCGGGCTCGAGCACCTGCTCTAGCGGGCACGAGAATTCGCCACCCACCGGGATGGGCGGCCGGCGGCGGCCGGGCGGCGGCCGCGACGGCCGGGCTCAGCCCGGGTGGCGCTCTCCGGGCCGGGTGGCCGTGCTGATGGCCGCCCGGGCCAGCCCCACGTACCAGTCAGCGATCTCGTCACGGGAAACGTCAGGTCGCTTGAGCCACCAGTTGGCCAGCGCCTCGCCGGCGCCGACGATGGCCTCGGCCACCCCCTCGGAGGCGGGCGGCCTCAGACCCGGGGCGGCGCTGCGCTCGTCGCCTTCGAGCATCCGGCGCACCTCCTCCACGATCTGCTCGCGCAGCTGCGCCACGCGCTCGGCCAGCGGCCGGCTGGCGTTCAGCTCACGGAACAGGACCGTCCAACCGTGACGGTGCTCCTCAACGAAGGCCAGGAACTCGCCGATCACGCCGCGCAGGCGCGTCAGGCCGGCTGCCTCGGCGTCGTCTGAGCCGATCAGGCGCTGAACGAGGTCGCCTCCGGTGTGCTCGATGTAGGCGACGTACAGGCCCTCCTTGGAGCCAAAATACGCATACAGCATCGGCTTGGAGACGCCGGCCAGGTCGGCGATGCGGTCCATGGAGCCGCGCTCATAGCCGTCGCGGGCGAAGACCTGGCCGGCGACGCCCAGGATCAGAGGCTCGCGAACGGAGCGCGGCACCCCTCTGGTGCCGGCGCGACGCGAAGACCGACGAGGTGCATCGTCGTAGGCTGAAGCCTCACGCGAGGGCACAATGGTGTAGAAATCTAGCTCAGCGGATATTACTTTCGAGTAGGAGTCCGATGCCGGAGAGAGGCGCCACACCCAACGTTCACCCGATTCAGCGGCGCGTCCTGCGCGCGCTGGCGGCTTTGAGCTCCCCGCTTTTGCCCGACGACTACCTCGAGCTGGTCAACCCGTTGTGGTCGACGCGTGAGCTGCGCGGACGCATCGAGCGGATCGAGCCCGAGACCCCTGACGCCGCCACCGTGCTCATCAAGCCCGGCTACCGGTGGGGGGGACACGAGCCGGGTCAGTACCTGCGGATCGGCCTCGATATCGAAGGAGTGCGCCACTGGCGCGCCTACTCGCTGACCTCCGATCCTCAGCGTCCCGACGGGTTGATCAGCATCACCGTCAAGAACGTCGACGAGGGAAAGGTCTCGCCCTACCTGGTACGGCGCGGGCGGCCCGGCACGATCGTCTCCCTGGGTGGGGTGGAGGGCGAGTTTCTGCTCCCCGACGAGCTACCCCCCAAGCTGCTGTTCATCAGCGCCGGCAGCGGCATCACGCCGATCATGAGCATGCTCCGCCATCTCGATCAGAGCGGCGAGCTCGACGATGCCGTCCTGCTGCACTCGGCGCGGCGCGACGACGAGGTCATCTTCGGCGAGGAGCTGCGCGATCTCGAAAAGCGTCACGAGAGCTTCGTGTTGCACAAGCAGTTGACCGCCGATTACGGGCGGATGGGGCCCGAGGATCTGGAGAAGCTGTGCCCGGACTGGAAGGAGCGCCTCGCCTACATCTCCGGCCCGACCGACATGCTCGACGCCTTCACCGAGCACTACAAGCAGGCAGGCCTCGAGGACAAGCTCAACCTGGAGCGCTTCCAACCCCGGCTGGGCCTCGGTGACGGCGAGGAGGGCGAAGGTGGAAAGATCAAGTTCCTGGCCTCCGGCGTTGAGGCCGAATCCGACGGCAGCAAGCCGATCCTCGTCGCCGGCGAGGACGCCGGGCTCGATCTCCCCTATGGATGCCGTGAGGGCATCTGCCACACGTGCGTCGGCGAGCTTCGCTCCGGTCAGGTCCGCGACCTGCGCAACGGCAAGGTCTCCGGGCAGGAGGGTGAGGTGATCCGCACCTGTATCAACGCACCCGAGGGCGCGATCGAGATCGAGCTGTGAACCTGCTTTTCGCCGCCAGACCGACCAGACTGCAACCCGAGGAGGACGGATGAGCACCACTGTCCAGAACGGCAACGGCAATGTTGCCGCGGCCCCTGACGAGGACCACTCAGACAATCCCCTGCACTGGCTGACTCCGGAGCAGATCGAGGAGATCGGCAAGGAGTTCGAGGCGTTGCACGAGCAGGTCAAGGCCGACCTGGGCGATCGCGACGCCAAGTACATCCGGTCGATGATCGCCTTCCAGCGTCAGCTCGCCCTGATGGGTCGCGCGGAGCTGGTCTTCTCGCGGTGGCGCGTACCGTGGATCGTGGGGGCCGCCACGCTCGGCATGGCCAAGATCCTGGAGAACATGGAGATCGGTCACAACGTCATGCACGGTCAGTGGGACTGGATGAATGATCCGGTCATCAACTCCCGGGCCTGGGACTGGGACACCGCCTCCACCGCCGAGGCCTGGCGCCACTCCCACAACTACATCCACCACACCTACACGAACATCATCGGCAAGGACCGCGATCTCGGCTACGAGATCATGCGCATCGACCCGGCCCAGAGGTGGTACCCCTTCTATCTCCTGCAGCCGATCTACAACCTGATCCTGGCCTCGCTGTTCGAGTGGGGCGTCGCCTTCCACGACCTCGATTTCGATGCCATCAAGTCCGGCGAGAAGTCGCAAAAGCAGGTTCGCAAGGAGCTGAAGGGCATCGCCGGCAAGGCGCGCACTCAGATCACCAAGGACTACATCGCGTGGCCGCTGATCAGCGGATTGGTCATGACCGGGATCGAGGCTGCCGTGCTGGCCGCGAAGGCACACGACGAGAACGCCACCAGCGGCCTGGGGCGCAAAGCGCGCCGGCTGGCCCGTAAGGCGGCCCGCAAGGGAGGTAAGGAGAGCATCCTCTCTCAGCTGATCGAGCGCCGATCGTTCCGGGAGCCGTTCAAGCGCACCCTGACGGCCAACATCGTGGCAAATCTGATCCGCAACGTCTGGTCCTACGCGATCATCTTCTGCGGTCATTTTCCCGACCAGACGTTCACGTTCACGCAGGAGGAGACCGAGAACGAGACCCGCGGCGGCTGGTATGTCCGTCAGCTGTGCGGAGCCGCAAACATCGACGGCAGTCCTATTTTTCACGTGATCAGCGGCAACCTCGGCTACCAGGTCGAGCACCACCTGTACCCGGACATGCCCAGCACCCGCTACGGGGAGATCGCGCCCAAGGTGCGCGAAATCTGCGAGCGCTATGACCTGCCCTACAACTCAGGGCCGTTCAGCCAGCAGCTGGGCATGGTCCAGCGCACGATTCTCCGCTTGGCCTTCCCGGGCGGCAAGGCGCGTCCCAAGCCCGGTCCGTATCGCGGCCCGCGCTACCGGGGCGAGGGTGAGAAGCGCGCCCCGGATCTCCAGCAGGCGGCCTGACCGCCGGAGTAGGGGCCGCAGCAGCCGTGGCCGGTCAACCGCCGGCCACGGCCCGCACCGCGGCTCGCCTCAGCGTCGACGTCGTGAGGGCGTCAGCTGATGACAGTTGCGGACGCGTATGGTGCGCGTGAAGCGGTGCCCGGGCCGGGGGATCTCAACCAGGCGCAACCTGAAGCGGCCCGTGGCCAGATGGCGCACCGACACCCGGCGCAGGTGCCGCCCGCGGCGGACCAACAGGCGGTGACGTCCCCGGTACACCGTCACCTTGATGATCCGCTGGTGCTTGGGCACGTGGAGAGTGAGCCGGACCGCGGCGTGACAGAGCGCGGGAGGTGACGACTTCGGTGGTGCCGGGGGCGCGACTGCGGTCG
>JAXDGI010000076.1:0-2751 GCA_034665145.1 Solirubrobacteraceae bacterium | reverse complement strand
GTGCGAGACCCTCAGCGGCCCTCGCAACGCTCGCCCCGACCGGCGCTAATGGCGGTGATGATGCGAGCTGTCCCCGCCGTCCCCGTGGTTTCCGTGGTCCCCGTGGTCCCCATGGTGGCCTTCGTGGGACGGACATTGCTTGTCTTTACCCCTTGAACCGGTGTGCTCGTGGTTCCTGTCGCCGCAGCCCTTGCCAGGCCGGTACTCGGAGTTAGCGGCACCGTGGGATGACTCATGGCCTGAGCTCCCGGCAACCGCCAGGGCCCCCCCACTTCCGCCCACCAGAGCGAGCAGCGTGAACACCGTTGCCAAACGTGACTTCATAAAACCTGTCCTCACTTTTGGTTTGCGGGCACGTCGCATTGCGTCCAACTTGATCTGATCCATCCGAAGCGGATCAGGCTTTGCCCGCTCGGCTCGAAGTCGCGAAACCACGGCATCGAACTCGGGGGCGCGTCCCGTCTCGTCGAACTCCTTCATGCCCACTTATACGAACGGGCACCGGGATTCCTGACTAAAGGTTCGAACAAGTCCTGCCGATACAGATCGTTGCTAACCGGCGGCGTAGGGATGCCTATGATCCCCCGGATGCTCGACAGCAGGCGCGTGTCGGCGGCCGCGCTCTATCTGCTGCCCGCTGGCCTGGTGGCCTACTTCGCCTTCAACGCCGGCGGCTTCTATCCGGCTCCTACGGCCTTCGTCGCCGTCATCCTCGCATTGTTGCTCGCGATACGCGTGACGGGCAGTTCACACCCGTTTGGCGGTGCGGGTTGGCCCCTGGCCATCGCCGCAACTGCGATGGCCCTCTTCGCGCTGCTCACGCTCCTCTCAGCAAGCTGGTCTCACCTCTCAGGAAGTGCCCTGGCCGAATTCGATCGGGCTCTGGTCTACCTGCTGGTCATGGTGCTGTTCGGGACCGTGGCCACCGACCGGCGACGACTGGTCTGGATCCTTCGCGCTCTGGCCATGGCGATCTTCATCGTCTGCGGATCCGCACTCATCACCCGGCTGCTGCCCGATGTCTGGCCCACGGCCCCCAACCTTGCCAACAGCAGGCTGAGCTTTCCGATCACCTATTGGAATGTCTTGGGACTGCTGGCGGTGCTGGGCATTCTGCTCTGCGTTCACTTCACCGCCGACGAACGCGAGCCGCCGATCGCCCGCATCAGCGCCGCCGCGGCCCTACCGGTGCTCGCCACCACGCTGTTCTTCACCTTCTCTCGGGGCTCGATTGCGGTCTGCCTGGTCGCCCTGATTGTGTATGCCCTCGTGGGGCGTCCGCGCGCGCTCGTCAGTGCGTTGGTGGCCGCCGGGGCGCCGACGGCGATTGCCGTCAAGGTGGCCTACGGCGCCAATTTGCTGGCGACCTCACAGCCCACGGCCCTCAGCGCCCGTCCTCAAGCGCACCATGTCGCCCTCGTCGTCATCGCGTGCGCGATCGCTGCGGCCGCCCTGCGTACCGTCCTGGCGCTCCTCGTTGACGATCGCCTGACACGCATCGCGCTGCCCGCTCAACATCGCCGGCGCATCCGCCTCGGCGGGTGGAGTGCCGTAGCGGCTATCGCCGTCATCGCCCTCATTGCCCTGAGCGGCACGATTAGTTCTGATTACCAGCGATTTTTAAGGCCGCCCACAAATAGCGCATCCGATCTGCGCGTCCGCTTGACCGATCCCAGCAACGACGGCCGCGTCGAGTTGTGGCGCGTCGCCTGGCACGAGTTCAAGGCCGCGCCAATCGCCGGTCAGGGAGCCGGGACGTTCGCGGATTCGTTTGCCCAGCACCGGACCACTCACCAGTTCGTCGTCAACGCCCACTCGCTCTACATGGAGATCCTGGACGAGCTCGGGATGGCCGGTCTGGTCCTGCTGTTGGCCGCGATCATCACGATCCTGGTGCGGACGGCGATGCGCGTCCGCACGCCCGACCGAGCTCTGTATTCCGCCCTGTTCGCCGTCCTGCTGGCCTGGGCGCTGGAGACCGGAATCGACTGGGACTGGCGGATGCCCGTCGTGACCCTCGTCTTCTTCGCTCTCGGCGGCCTGATGCTGGCCCGGCCGGCACCACGGTCTGACCCGACGACGCCGCAGGAGGAGAGGGCAGCGGGTCGCGTCAGTCTTTCCTCTCCCGCCCGCGTTGCGACCGCAATCGGGTGCCTGCTCCTGGCCGTAGCGCCGGCCTATGACTGGCTGGCCCAGCGAAAGCTCAACCAGGCCACGACGGCCTTCTCGGCGGGGGATTGCCGCACCGCGTCCGACGCGGCCCTCGCATCGATATCGATCCTGGGCATCCAGCCCCAGGCCTACGAGGTGGTCGCCTACTGCGACATCCATCGTGACCTGCCCAATCTGGCCATCCGGGCGATGAACCAGGCGGTGGCCCTCGACCCGGAGAACTGGAACTACGCCTATGGTCTGGCCCTGACCCGGGCGGCCGCCGGCCTCAATCCGCTCGGCGCCGCACGGCGGGCGGTGCACCTCAACCCGCGTGAACCGCTGGTACAGGTGGAGTGGCAGACCTTCAAAGCCGATACACCTTCGCAGTGGCCATCTGACGCACGAACGATCGCCGATGCCTTCACGACGCTTTGATGCAACCCACCTGGATCAGCAGCGGGCTCCGCGCCCGCGCCGCCGCAACGCGAGGCTCACCCGTGCGTGAGCAGGACTTCGAACGTCTCTACTCCGAGCACGCCGAGCCCTTGCTGGCCTTCCTCGTCTACCGGACGGGGGACCGGACGCTGTCCGAGGATC
>JAXDGI010000075.1:0-14156 GCA_034665145.1 Solirubrobacteraceae bacterium | reverse complement strand
CGCTTGGTCGAGCGCGATGGTCGCCAGGCGCCATGCCGCACGCACGAGATCCCGCTCGGGGCTCCCGTTGATCCCGAGGCCCTGCCCCGGGTCGAGGGCGTTCCCGAGGACTCTTACCGCCAACTGTCGGCGCGGTACGGACACGCGGCCGAGCGGGTGCTCGAGACGGCCGGGTCCCGGGGCGAGCTGGCCCAGCCGATCGTGCCGGGGCTGCCCGACCTCCTGGCCGAGGCGCCGTTTTCCGTGCGTCACGAGCAGTCGCGCAGCGTCGGTGACGTGCTGCTGCGGCGCACCCGTCTGGGGCTACTGGCCGCGCGCGAGCTATGCCAGCCGGGCGCCGGAGCCGCTACCCGCACCGCCCGGGCGATGGCCCCCGAGCTGGGCTGGGACGGTGCGCGAATCGCCGACGAGGTGCAGCGCTTCCTGGCCGAGGCGGACTCCGAAGGCCTTGTGGTGAGCGATGGATGAACTCGAGGCGCTGAGCGCACGCCTGACCGGAGGCGGGGAGGCCCCGCGGCGGGTGATCGAGGCCGGGCGCACCGCGGGAGATGACCGGCTGCAGCGGCTTATCCGGGCGGTGCGCAGCTCGCGCTCCGCCGGCTTTGACCCTGGGGACGCCAACCGGCCCGAGGGCCTGGCCGGGGCCGTGGCCGCCGAGCTGGCCGCCGCCACCGGCCGGCTTGTCCCTGAGCAGCGCGAAGCGCTGGCTCTGCGCGAGCTGATCGGACTCGATCACTCCGAGCTGGCCACCGTCACCGGGAGCGACCCGGCAGGCGTGGCCTCGCTGTTGGCCCACGCCCGGATCGGCTTGCGGGCCGAGCTCAGGGGAACCTCAGCCGAGCCCGGCGACTGCGTCGAGCACGAACGTACCCTGCGCACAGCGACCGCGCGCCAGGATGGCGAACCGGTTGGCGCCCCCGAAGAGGACTGGCTGTTTGAGCACCTGGGTCGGTGTGCTGAGTGCGCCCAGGCGCATGCCGCCATGCTCGAAGGATCGACCTGTTATCGAAGCTGGCCGCCGTGAACGGGCCGGGGCTGGATCTTCGCGCCGGTGACGCCCGTCTTGAGCTCGGGGCGCGGCCCTGGCTGATGGGAATCGTCAACGCGACTCCGGATTCATTTTCCGATGCCGGCCTGGTCCAGACTCTCGACGGTCGGGTGCAGCGGGCCAGCGACCTGCTGGCGGCGGGGGCAGATGTGATCGACATCGGCGGCGAATCAGGGGTGACCAACCGGCCCGCCGTGGATCCGGCCGAGGAGATCTCCCGCGTCGTGCCGGTGATCGAACGCGTGGTCGAAGAGCTCGGCGCCCTGGTCTCAGTCGACACCTACAAGCCCGCGGTGGCCCGAGCTGCGATCGCGGCCGGTGCTCGGGTGGTCAACGACGTCAGCGGGCTGCGCGACCCTGAGCTGGCCGAGGTTTGCGCCGAAACGGGCGCCGGACTGGTGCTGATGCACACGCGGGCCGCGCCGAAGGAGAAACTGCTGGACGCGGCCTGGGACGGGCGTGTCGTGACCGACGTGCGCGCCTTCCTGGAGGACCGCATAGCGCTTGCCCTGGCCCGCGGGATGGCTTTTGAGCAGCTGATACTCGACCCCGGCCCGGACTTCGGCAAGACGCCGTTTCAGACCGTCGCCGTCCTGCGGGCCCTGCCCGACCTGGTGACGCTGGGGCGCCCGATCCTCCTCGCCGTGTCGCGCAAAGACTTCGTGGGCGCCCTGACCGGACGCTCACCCCGGGAGCGGGGGGCAGGGACGCTGGCCGCGCTGGCTCATGGCGTGCTGGCCGGCGCACATGTCCTCCGGGTGCACGACGTGGAGGCGGCGGCGGACTTTTTAGCCGTGTTCCGCGCACTGGATGGATCGGTCGAGGTCGACCGGGGGCTGCGCCTCGACGACAGCGTGCGCTGGAACCAGGCCCCGATTACCTGAGTCGTCAACCCCACGCGCTAGATTGAGGTGTGCAGTTCGCCGGTCGCTGGCCCAACGCGACCGGAGCCCACCGAACATCACCATCCCAAGGAGCATCTATGCCCGTTCTCGACCGCACCGCGCTTGAAGCCAGTCCGCTGGCCGACCTCCACGCCGTTGCCTCGGAGCTCTCGATCGACGGCTACCGGCGTCTGCGCCGCGCCGAGCTGATCACCACGATCCTCAAGAAGCAGGGCGGTGTCGACGCCGGCGAGGAGTCCGGTGACGACGGCGCGGAGCGCGGGCCCCGCCGTGCCCGATCCCGCCGCCCGGCCAAGGCCACGGCCGAGGCTGAGGCCGACACCGAGGCCGAGGCGCCCGACGAGGCCGACGGCGCTGAGCACGCGGCCAAGGGTGATGACGATGAGGACGGCGGCCCGTCGGCGCGCCGTCGTCGTGGCCGCCGCGGCGGCCGCGGTTCGGCCCAGAGCGATGACCGCGCACCGGGCCGCAGCGACGACCGTGCCTCAGGCCGCAGCGAGGACCGCGCATCGGGCCGCAGCCATGACCGCGCATCGGGCCGCACCGACGAGGGTGGATCGGAGCGAGAGGCCGGCCGGCCGTCCCGGGGCGAGGAGCCAGACGGCGAGGAGTCAGTCGTGGAGGGTGTGGTCGAGTTGCTGGCCGGGGGATCCGGGTTTGTCCGCGTGTCCCCGCCCGAGTCCTCCGACGACGACGTGTACGTCTCCTCAGCTCAGGTCAAGCGGTGCGAGCTCGTCTCCGGTGACCGCGTGAGCGGTCCCAAGCGTGCGCCGCGCCGCTCCGAGCGGTTCGCGTCACTGATCCGGATCGAGACGATCAACGGTCGTCCGGCCTCCGAGCTCGCCGACAGCGTCCGCTTCGATGATCTTCCGGCTGCCTTCCCCAGCGAGCAGCTCAAGCTCGAGTCCGACGATCCCACCCTCAAGGCGATCGACGGGCTGGCTCCGTTCGGCAAGGGTTCGCGTGTCAGCATTGTCGGGGGTCCGCGGTCGGGCAAGACCGAGCTGGTCAAGCGCCTGGCCGCCGCCCTCGGCGGACAGGACGGCCTGGCCATCCATGTCGTGCTGGCCGGAGCGCGTCCCGAGGAGATCAGCGAGTGGACCTCCGGTGAGTCCGACACGGCGCCGGCGGCCACGAGCTCTCTCACCGCCTCGGAGGAGACCATCAACGCCTCGATCGAAGCTGTCGTCGACCAAGGGCGGCGCCTGGCCGTCCGCGGCGCTGACGCCGTCGTGCTGATCGACTCCCTCGACGGCGCCAGCCGCTCGGTGGCGCGCAGGGCGCTCGGCGCAGCCCGCAAGATCGTCGACAGCGGCTCGCTCACCGTCGTCGCCACCGCGTCGGCGCCGCTCGGCGGCGAGACCACGGTGGTCGCCCTCGACGCGACTCGCACGGCGGCGGCCAAGTTCCCGGCGCTGGACATCCTGAGCAGCGGTGTCCTGCGGCCCGAGCTGCTGGTCGGCGACCGCGGGGCGAAGGCGATCGCGCGCGCCCACGCCGACGCCGTCAAGCCCGAGAAAAAGTAACCCGGCGCCGCCTCAGGCGGCGCTCAGTAGGCCGTGCAGCGCGAGCGGTGACGCGGCGAGGACTTGTAGACGGGGCCGCCGCCTCGGGTCCAGAGGAGCTCGTCGACGGTCGCCGCGCACAGTTCCGGGCGGGCGGCGGCGATCAGCTCGACGGCGTGGACGGCACAGGCCCGGATCTCGATCTCCTCGGGAGAATCGTGCTCGATCAGCTCCCCGGCGTCGATCCGCCTCACGAGCCCGGGAGCGAAGCTCAGGACTCCGTCCTTGCGCAGAACGTGGGGCACGAGGTTGTCGGCGAACATGGTCAGACGATCCAGGTCGCGAAACTGTGCCACCCCGGCACGGGCAAGGTCGGCGGTGGCGATCTGGGCCCGCTTGAGGAAGGGCAGCTCGAGCTCGTCATAACGGGAGCAGTCGGCAAATGACGCCCAGCCGCCCAGCCGGCGGGCCAGCTCGACCGCCGATCCCCCGGCGCGATCGATGAGCGTCGTGAAGCTCCCGTCGTGGTCGGCCTGGAGGTGGTGGCCGAGATCGCGCAGGGAGGCGGCGAACAGGGCCATCAGCTCGTGCTCAGGATTCTGGCGCCAGACGGCGGCAGCGGTGGCCGCGTCGAGCTCGCTCAGCGCAGCGGCACTCCACGGCCCGTGCTGCGCGAAGCGATCGCCCAGTCCGGCGGCGATCGTGTGGTACCCCGAGCGTCCCTTGCGTTTGCGCAGGGTCGGAAACCAGCCCGAGCCGAAGTTGACCGCGTCCAGCGTGAGCCAGAAGGCGGCGCGCTGCTCGCGGGTGGGGCGCCGGCAGGCGTCCGGGGTTGCCATCGTCGCCGCCCGGGCCGGTTGAAGGGAGGCGGCATACTCCGGGATCGCCTCGCTGTGCACTCGCACGGAGCGGGCCCGTTTGGCCACCTCGGCACAGGCTGCGCGAAGCTCATCCATGCCCATGAGGATGCCGGGCCGGTCGCTAACGTGAACCTGTGCCGCCCACCCCGCCGATGTCTCAGTTGAGTTCAGACCTGGAAGCCCTGCTCGCGGGGCTCAATGAGCCCCAGCGCGAGGCCGTCACCTACGGCGAGGGTCCCCAGCTGATCCTGGCCGGTGCCGGCTCGGGCAAGACCCGGGTGCTGACCCATCGCATCGCCTACCTCATCGCCACCGGCGCGGCCCAGCCCAACGAGGTCCTGGCCATCACCTTCACGAATAAGGCGGCGGGGGAGATGCGCGAGCGGGCCGGCCTGCTCGTGGGCGGCCGGGTGCGGGCGATGTGGCTGATGACCTTTCATTCGGCCTGTGCCCGGATGCTCCGCGCCGAGGCTCAGCGGCTGGGCTACACGCGGCAGTTCACGATCTACGACACGGCCGACTCGCGGCGCCTGATCAAGCGCTGCCTGGACGATCTCGGCGTCGATCCCAAGCGCTTCACACCGGCCTCGGTCGGCTCGCAGATCTCCGACGCCAAGAACAAGCTGCGCGACGCCGATGCCTACGCGCAGATGGTCGGCTCGTTCTTCGAGCAGACGGTGGCCGACGTGTACCGCTCCTACGAGCGTGAGCTGCACCGTATGAACGCCATGGACTTCGACGACCTCCTCGTTCGTGCCGTCAACGTGCTCGAACTGTTCCCCGAGGTCCGCGAGCGCTACGCCGGGAACTTTCGCCACGTGCTCGTCGACGAGTACCAGGACACCAACCACGTCCAGTACCGCTGGCTCCAGCTCCTCGCCGGTGAGCACCGCAACCTGATGGTGGTCGGGGATGACGCCCAGTCGATCTACGGGTTCCGCGGGGCGGACATCACGAACATCCTCGAGTTCGAGGACTCGTTCCCCGACGCCCATGTCGTCAAGCTGGAGCAGAACTACCGCTCCACCCAGACGATCCTCGACGCCGCCAACGCGGTGATTCGCAACAACCGCGGCCAGAAGCCCAAGTCGCTGTGGTCAGACCTCGGCCAGGGAGATCCGATCAAGGTGCGCGAGCTGGATGACGAGCACGCCGAGGCGCGGTTCGTCACCGGAGAAATACAGCGGCTGGTTGACGAGGGGACATCGCGGGCGGAGATCGCCGTCTTCTACCGCACCAATTCGCAGTCACGGGTGCTGGAGGACACGCTCGTGCGCGCCGACATCGGCTACCAGGTGATCGGTGGGACCAAGTTCTATGAGCGAGCCGAGATCAAGGATGCGGTCGCCTACCTGACGACCCTCGTCAACCCACAGGATGTCGGCGCCTTCACGCGGATCGTGAATTCTCCCCGCCGGGGAATCGGCGCGACGTCCATCTCCCGGCTGTTGGCCTACGCCAACACGACGGGCGAGACCGTGTGGGAGCTGGCCGCCGCTCCCGAGGAGGTGCCCGGCCTGGGAGCGGCAGCGATCAAGGCGCTGCGGCGGTTCATGGGGGTCATGGAGGTGCTGCGCGAGCGGGTCGAAAGTGGCGCCTCAGCGGCGGAGATGCTCAAAGAGACGCTGCAGGAGAGCGGATACCGCGAGGCGCTCGAGGCCGAGCGGACGATCGAGGCCCAGGGCCGGCTCGAGAACCTGGGGGAGCTCGTCAACGTGGCCGCCGAGTACGACGTGGCCGCGGGGGAGGAGGCGACGCTCGGGGAGTTCCTGCAGCAGATCTCGTTGATCGCCGACGCCGATACCCGCAGCGATGATGAGGGGCTGGTCACGCTCATGACGCTGCACAACGCCAAGGGCCTCGAGTACCCAATCGTGTTCATGATCGGCTGCGAGGAGGGGGTCTTCCCGCACTCCCGGGCTCTGGACGAAGGCGGACTCGAGGAGGAGCGCCGGCTCTGCTACGTCGGCATCACGAGGGCCGAGCGCGACCTGTACCTGACCGCGGCCCGAACCCGGACGGTGTTCGGAGCGCGTAACTTCGGCGCGCCGAGCCGATTCATCGGGGAGATTCCGCAGGAGCTGACCGACCGCGAGAGCCAGCCGCCGCGTGGGGTGGGCGGTTTCCGGGCCCGGATGACCAGCTGGGGCTCGGGTGAGGACGGCCCCGCCCGGGGCACAGCGCGGCCCGAGCCCGCGCCCGCTTACCGGATGGGCGACGACGTCGTTCACGCTGCCTTCGGCGAGGGGGTGGTCACCGGCGTCGAGCCTGGCGGGATCGTGGTCATCCGCTTCCGGGAGGACCGTTCCGAGCGCAAGCTGGTTGCCGACCTGGCCCCGATCTCCAAACGGTGAGCCGCCCGCGCGTCTACCGCGGCGAGCTGACCAGTGCCGTCAGCGCCGTCCTGCTGCTCATGCTCATGTTCCTGGCCAAGTGGTACGGGGTGGCCGGCGTGCCCGATCCGTCAGCCGCCCGCCCGGCGGTGTCAACCGCCGAAAACGCCTGGAACGGCCTGACCGAGGTGCGCTGGGTGATGCTGGCCACGATCGCCGTCGTTCTCGGTTCGGTCGTGTTGCATGCCTCACAGCGCACCCACGGCACCCGGACCGACACGAGCCGGGTGCTGCTCAGCCTCGGCACCGTGACGTCGATCCTGCTCTTCTACCGCGTGCTCGTGGCTCTGCCCGAGCCAACTCGCGTGATCGACCAGAAGCTCGGCGCCGTGCTCGGGCTGGCCGCCGCTCTGGGGATCGCGCTCGGGGGCCTGGAGGCAATCGGCGAGCAGCGCCGCCTGGCCCGGGCGGTCTCCGAGCATCCGCGCCACCGGCGTCCGCCACGACCTCTTGCGGCCGAGGAGGGGCAAGCGGCCGCGGTGGCCGGGGACGACCGCCAGCCCCCGGACCGGCGGATATGGTCGTCACCATGAGCTTTACGCCCGCCCGGCTCCGGCCGGGGGAGATCATCGCCGCCGCCGGAGCGGTTGCCCTGGCCGCGTGCATGTTTCTGCTCCCCTGGTTCGGTCTCACCGGGCGCATCGAGCGCCTCCTGGCCGGACTGGGCACGGCGACGACCGTTGACGGCTGGAATGCCCTCACCATCAATCGCTGGCTCATGCTGGCCACCATCCTCGTCACGCTGGCCCTATTCGTGGTCCAGGCCAGCTCGCGCGCCCCCGCCTTGCCCGTGAGCCTGAGCGTGATCGCGACCGTGCTGGGAATCGTCACCTCGCTGGTGCTGATCGACCGGGTGCTCATTGATACCCCCTTCTCGAGCCCGCTGATCGACACCAAGGTCGGCGCGTATCTCGGGCTGGTCAGCTCGCTCGTCCTGAGCTACGGAGCGGTCAGGTCGCTGCGCGAGGAGGATCGCCCGGATCCGACTCGTAACGCCGCCATCCCCACGGTCAAGCTGCCGTCCGAGCGCTGAGCGGGCGCCGGGCCGGGGCCATTCCTAGAATGGCCCCCATGCTTGACCGAGACCAAGTGCTTCACGTGGCCCGGCTGGCCCGCCTGTCGCTCAGCGAACCCGAGGTCGACCGCATGGCCGACGAGCTCTCCAAGGTGCTCGACCACGTCGACCGGATCCGCGAGCTGAATCTGGACGGCGTCCCGCCGACCTCGCACGTGATCGACGTGGGCAACGTGCTGCGGGCCGACGAGTCCGTGCCGTGCCTTCCCCGCGAGGTCGCGGTCGAACAGGCCCCCGAGCCGGTCGACGGGGGCTTCGGCGTCCCCAGTCCGGGGCCGGTGCAGCCGTGAGCGGCCTGATCAGCCTGACCGCCTCGGAGGCGGTGGACAGCCTCAAGCGCCATGAGATCTCAGCCGTCGAGCTGTTCGAGGCCTACCGGGAGCGTGCCGCCGCCGATGAGCTCAACGCCTTCACGTGGGTGGCCGATGGTCCGCCTGACGGGCCGAATGCCTCGGAAACCCCCCTGGCCGGCGTCCCACTGGCGGTCAAGGATCTGTTCTGCACCACCGGGGTGCCGAGCCAGTCGGGCTCGAAGATCCTTCAGGGTTACCGTCCCCCGTATACCGCGACCGTGGTCCAGAAGCTGGCGCACGCCGGTGCCCCTCTGCTGGCCAAGACCAACCAGGATGAGTTCGCCATGGGCTCCTCGAATGAGAACTCGGCCTTTGGCCCGGTCCTCAACCCCTGGGATCATGGCCGCGTCCCGGGCGGATCCTCGGGCGGCAGCGCCGCCGCTGTGGCCGCCGGGCTGGCGCCATGGGCGCTGGGCACCGACACCGGGGGGTCGATCCGCCAACCCGCCGCGCTGTGCGGAATCGTCGGCCTGAAGCCGACCTACGGGGCGTGCTCGCGCTACGGCATGATCGCCTTCGCCTCCTCGCTGGACCAGGCGGGGCCGCTCACGCGCACGGTGACCGACGCGGCGCTGCTGTTCTCGCACATGATCGGGCGTGACCACCGTGACTCGACCTCGCTGGCCTTCCCGGGCCCGATCGGCCTCCCCACCCGGGAGGACCTGAAGGGCATCCGGCTGGGCGTGCCCGAGGAGCTGCTGGGCGGAACCGAGAACGGAGCCGGGATCGAGCCCGGCGTCCGGGCCAACTTCGAGCACGCGCTCAGGCTGGCCGAGGAACTCGGAGCCGAGGTCGCTTCGTGCCAGCTCCCGCATGCGCCCCACGCGCTGTCGGCCTACTACCTGATCGCCCCCGCGGAGGCTTCGGCCAATCTGGCCCGGTTTGATGGCGTCCGCTATGGGCTGCGGGTCGACGGGGACGCCGACCTGGAGACGATGTACAGCCACACGCGCGCCGCGGGCTTCGGTCCCGAGGTCAAGCGCCGGATCATGCTCGGCACCTATGCGCTGTCCAGCGGCTATTACGACGCCTACTACGGGGCGGCTCAGAAGGTGCGCACCAAGATCGCCGGGGACTTCAAGACGGTCTTCGAGCGCTTTGACTTCCTGGTCACACCGACCAGTCCGTGGGTCGCGTTCCCGCTGGACTCCAAGACCGGCGATCCGCTGGCCATGTATCTCAACGACTTCTGCACCGTCCCCATGTCCTTGGCCGGGACCCCGGCCATCTCCCTACCGTCGGGGCTCAGCGACGGGCTCCCGGTTGGCTTACAGCTGGCCGGCCCGGCGTTCAGCGAGGGCCGGTTGCTGGACGCCGCTCACGCGCTGGAGCGGGCGATCGCGTTCGACGCCAGCGGAGTGCGGTCATGAGCGCCTGGGAGCCGGTGATCGGCCTGGAGATCCACGTCCAGCTCAAGACGCAGACGAAGATGTTCTGCGGCTGTGCCATCTCATTTGATGATCCGCCCAACACACACACGTGCCCAGTGTGTCTCGGCCTGCCCGGTGCGCTGCCGGTTCTCAACGCACGTGCGGTGGAGTTCGGCACGATGATCGGGCTCGCGCTCGGCTCGGAGATCGCACCTCGCTCCCTGTTTCACCGCAAGAACTACTTCTATCCGGACTCCCCGAAGGGCTACCAGATCTCCCAGTACGACGTTCCCCTGTGCAGCGGAGGGCTGCTGGGGGACGTCCGCATCCATCGCGTCCACCTGGAGGAAGACGCGGCCAAGCTCGTGCACGTCGGCGAAAGCGGGCGTATCCATGGCTCTGATCGCAGTGTGGTCGACTTCAACCGCTGCGGCACGCCCCTGGTCGAGATCGTCACCGAGCCCGATTTGCATTCACCCGAACAGGCCCATGAGTGGCTGATCCTGTTGCGAACCACGCTGCGCCAGCTCGGCGTGTCGGACGTGAAGATGGAGGAGGGATCACTGCGCGCCGACGCCAACGTGTCGATCCGCCCGGCGGCCAGCTCCGGGCTCGGGACCAAGACCGAGCTCAAGAACATGAACTCGTTTCGCTTTCTGGAACGCGGCGTCCGGGCCGAGATAGAGCGCCAGACCACACGCCGGGAGGCCGGCGACGCCGTGGTTCAGGAGACACTGCATTTCGACCCCGTCTCGGGCCGACTCACCGCGCTGCGGTCCAAGGAGGAGGCCCACGACTATCGCTACTTCCCCGAGCCCGATCTCGTCCCGTTGCTGGTCGGCGAAGCGGCACTGAGCGAGACGGCGGCCCGGCTGCCCGAGCTGCCGATCGCGCGCGCCGAGCGGTTCGAGCGCGAGCTTGGGCTGCACGCCGATCGTGCCCGCGAGCTGGCCTTTCGGCGCGAGCTGGCTGACTACTACGAACGCGCGCTCGGCGCCGATCAGGGCGCCACGGCCGTTGCCCTGGCCAACTGGATTCCCCATCTCGTGCAGCGGATCGGCTCCGATGCCGATCCGGCGCAGAGCCGGGTCGCCCCCGCGGCCCTGGCTGCCCTCGCGGTGATGGTCGAGAACCGGGAGGTCAGCCGGGACGCCGCGCGCGAGGTCCTGACGCGGATCGTGGAGGAAGGCGGCGAGCCGCGGTCGATCGTCGAGAGTGAGGGACTGGGGGCCATCGCCGGTAACGGCAACGAGCTGGCCGACCTGGTCGATCGTGCGCTGGCCGCGGATCCCCAGGCGGTAGCCAAGCTGCGCGCGGGGAATATGAAGGCCATCGGTCCGCTCGTGGGGTTCGTGATGCGCGAGAGCAAGGGTCGCGCGGATGGGGGAGAGGTCACCCGCCTGATCCGCGAGCGGGTCAACGCCGGCTGACCGGCGTTAAAGAGGAAGAGCCACGCGACCGAAGCCGCGTGGCTCAACCCGGCAAACTCTGGTGTCCTGCTCAGTCCATCCGGCGGGACAGCACCCGCACCACAGCGCCGGCGCCAAGCAATGTGGCACCGCCGACAGCCAGGAGAATCGCGTCGAGTCCTGTGAAGGGCAACGTGCTCGCGGCCGTGGGATCGGTGGTGGTGGTCTTCTGGGCCGTGACGGAGCAGAGAGCCGGCGGGTTGTAACTCCCGCACGACGAACTGTCCTCAGCCAAAGCCGATGCTGGCGCCATCAATGCGCAAGCGATGATGAGCGCGACGACGCGTTTCAAGATGTGCCCTCCTTGAGTCCTTTCGATACCGAATAACCAGCTTTGCTGGCTTTACCCCGAACGCCAATCCTACAACAACATCATCAGAGCTACAAGAGACTCCACCTTTTTTTCGTTTCATGGCTCTACCGAACGATCGCGAACAAAGGCACCGCCTGGACATAACTCAGCGGGTGTGAGGAGAAGACTCGCCTCAAGGCGACCTTGATGGGAGGCTGCTGGTCGTTGATGGCGTAGGCGTGGCGTAGCGCCCGCGCCGCGCTGCGCCGCGCGCCCAGGGCCGAGTCGGCCAGTCCGGTGCCCAACCAGGGCAGCCAGGCGCCAGGCTCACGTGCGGTCGACTGGGCAAAACGCTGCCGAGCGACCGCGTTCTCGCCGATCGATAAGGCGAGCAAGCCGGCCCGGGTTCCCGCGTCGGCGTTGAGCGGGTTCAGGTCCGCTGCCACCTTGAGGTCAAGGAGAGCCGCTGACGGGTTGGTCCGGCTCAGATCGGTGGCCATCGACACCTCTCGTACCGACAGATACGGCAGGGTCAAGACCGCCGTGGCGGCAAGCAGCAGGACGACCGCCGGAACGGCCCGCAGCACGCGCAACCGCGATCGACGGTTTGGGATGCCCGTCGGCGCGCGGCCATGAGACGGCTCAGCCGAAAGGGCGCCGGACATGGCGAGAAAGCCCAAGGCGGGCCCGGTCAGGGCCGGCAACTCCCAGAACCAGTCGACGGAACCGTGGATCAGCCAGACGACGGCGGGCAGCAGCGCACTTGCCGCCGCGATCCCGGCCACGGGCGGCGCGCGGCGACGCGCGCGCAGCGCGGCCGTGATCGCCGCCACGAGAAACACGGCGAACAGGACGAACCCGACGAGCCCCGTATGAGCCAGAAGCCGGATCTCGAGACTGTGGGTCCAGAGCGGCTCCTCCTGGGTGTGGCGTCGGCTCACGTAGTAGTCATCGAAGTTGTCCTGGCCCAGGCCGCCGATCGGATGAGCGGTGAAGGCATCGAGCCCGACGCGCCAGAAGTCATAGCGACCACTGCCCACGGTCGCAAAGTAGGAGCCCTTGCCGAAGTGCGTGACGGGATGGCTGAAGCCGTTCCACTCCCGCTTCACGAAGCCGACCGGGTCGTTGTGGGTGGCCTTGATCACCCCGGCCGCGCCCCCGCCGATGACGACCACTGACAGCGCGAGCGCACCGCCGATACGCAGACCCCGCGGCGCCTGGCGCCCGGCGGGGAGAAGCGACTCAGCCCACGCGGCCAGCGTCACGAGGACAATGGCAACGGCGACCAGGATCAACGCCTCGTGACCGATGGCGCGCACCCCGGCGTTCAGAGATGCCGCCGTCGTGTCGTTGAAGAGCGACACGAGCTTGCGGGCGGAGATCGCCGTGGCGATCGCCGGCAGCAGCGCAGTGAGAATGAGGCGGCCCCGGCCGGGAACGATGATCACGGCCGCCACCAGGATGAGCGCAAGCGTGAAGAGCCAGCCTCGGCTCTGAGCGAGGACGGCCAGTTGCAGTGCGGCCGTCGCGGCGCCGATGAGAAGCCCACGCACGAGCGCGGGAAGCTCCCGCCGGCAGCCCAGCGACGTCGCCGTGAGCGCGCAGATCGTAAACAGCGCCGCGTTGGAGTTGAAATAGCCTGTGGGGGCGACCAGGCGCCCGGAAGTGAACAGTCCGGCTACCGAGTCCGCCGACTCCAGGCGCAGGAGGAGAACGAGCGCGATCACGCCGATCCCGAGGCAGAAGACCACGAGTGCCGCCAGCGCGGTTGTCGGACGCCACGGGATCAGAGCCATGAGCGCGAACACCAAGAGGTACAGGAGTGCGCGGTTTGAGCCCTGCAGCGCTGTGCCGGGGGCCTGGGCCCAGGCGATCGACAGATAGGACCAGGCGACGTAGAGGGCGAAGGCGCCCAGAGCCACCTTGAGCGGGCCCGGCAGGGGTGGGGCCGATCCGATTCTCAGGACCCCGACCACGACCAGGGCGGCCAGCGCGACCAGCGCGCCCCAGTACCAGGTGTCGGCGTCAAAGCCACCGTCGTGGACGGCCCAGATGAGGGCGAGGACGACCACGACCAGTCCGGGCACCAACGAGGGCAGGACCGTGCTGCCCGTGGCGGCCCACCGGCGTGCGGCGCGAACTCGCACCCCGACAGGGACCGTCGTCATCCGGCGCGAGGGACAGTCAGCCCCGGAAGCGGAGCAGTTCGACGATGGTCAGCGCAAGGATCCGGAAATCAAGCCGGAGCGACCAGTTCTGGATGTAGTAGTTGTCCCATTCGACGCGATCGGCGATCGAGGTCTGACCGCGAAGCCCGTGAACCTGCGCCCAACCCGTGATCCCGGACTTGACGCGATGTCGATCCTGGTAGCGAGCCACGTCGCGCACGAACAGCTGAACGAACTCCGGCCGCTCGGGACGCGGGCCGACGAGGCTCATGTCGCCGCGCAGGACATTGAAGAGCTGCGGTAACTCGTCGAGTGAGACCTCGCGCAGCAGCCGACCAAAACGAGTCCGGCGGTCAGCGCCCTCGACTCCGCCCGGAGCGTGGCCCAGGGTGGGCCGGAAGGGAGCCGGGTTGGCGACGGTGGCCATCGTCCGGAACTTGACGAGATCGAACTCGTGCCCGTCCCGGCCCACGCGCCGCTGACGGAACAGGACCGGTCCCGGCGAGGAGAGCCGGACGCCGATCGCGATGGCGAGCATGAATGGGCTGAGCAGCGCCAGCGCGAAGGCCGCGAAGGTGCGATCGAAGGCGTGCTTGATGACGAACTGCCACCCGCGCGGATCGATACTGCGCAGAGTCAGCAGCGGCAGACCCCCGACGTGGTCCAGCGATGCGCGCTCGTTGATGGCCTCGTAGAGACGGGGGACGAGCGAGACCTC
>JAXDGI010000074.1:0-6193 GCA_034665145.1 Solirubrobacteraceae bacterium | reverse complement strand
ACGCTGCCCGTCGACGGCGGCGTGCTTCTCACCTGAGAGCGTGGCCGGTCCCTGAGGTCCGGGAACGCACGACGCCCAGCACCTAGGTTTGTGGCCGCCTCCAGTACCGACCGCAACGCATCCCCCGGGCCGCTCGCGCGCGGCTTATCGTGCCGCCCATGATCGACTTCGAGACCCGTGGGCGCGTGGCACTCATCACCATCAACCGTCCTGAGGCCCGCAATGCGGTCAACGGCGAGGTGGCCGCCGGCCTCGAGGCCGCGGTGGATCGGCTCGAGGACGACAGCGAGCTGTGGGCGGGTGTGATCGGCGCCCGGGGGCTGGTGTTCAGCGCCGGTGCTGACCTCAAGGAGATCGCCGCCGGACGCGCCGACGGGTTGGCCACCGAGCGCGGCGGGTTTGCCGGCATCACACGCCTGCCCCGCAGCAAGCCGCTGATCGCGGCGGTCGATGCCCCGGCTCTGGCCGGAGGCTGCGAGATTGTCCTGTCCTGTGATCTCGTCGTCGCCTCGACCGCCGCCTCGTTCGGGATCCCCGAGGTCAAGCGCGCGCTCGTGGCCGGGGCCGGCGGCCTCTTTCGCCTCCCGCGGGTGCTGCCGCCCAACGTGGCCATGCAGCTGGCCCTGACCGGCGATCCGATCGGCGCCGAGCGGGCGTTCGCACTCGGCATGGTCAACAAGCTGTGCCCGCCGGGCGACGCCGTCGGGGCTGCCCTGCGCCTGGCCGAGCAGATCTGCGCCAACGCTCCCCTGGCCGTTCAGACCAGCCGCAACCTTGTCCTGCGCGGCACGCGGGTCGATGACGACGAGGCCTGGGAGATGACCGACGCGGCCATCGTCGACGTGATGCGCGGCGAGGACTTCGCCGAGGGGCCGCGCGCGTTCATCGAGAAACGCGCGCCGGTCTGGACCGGCCGCTGAGCGCGCGGACCGGCGCGACCGCCCCAGCCCGCAGAGCTCAGCGCCGGACGTCGATCACGATCTTGCCCAGCGCCTCGCGGCGCTCCATGATGCGCAGCGCCTCAGCGCCGTTTTCCAAGTCGACGCGCGCGCCGACCACGGGCACGATCGTCCCGTCGTCGAGCAGTGCCTGGACGGCGGCATTGATCACGGCCACGGTGCCCGGGTGCTCTTCCTCCATGATGTCCATGGAGATACCGATCAGGGTCAGGTTGCGCAACAACAGCCGGTTGACCTTGAGGGTCGGTATCGACCCGGCGGCAAAGCCGACCACGATCAGCCGGCCGCCGATGGCCAGCACCCGGACGGAGTCGGTGAAGCGGTCGCCGCCGACCATGTCGATCACCACCTGAACCCCGCGACCGCCGGTGAGCCCACGCACCTCGGCCAGCCAGGGGTCGCCCGAGCGGACGACCTCATTCGCGCCGAGCCCACGGACAAGCTGTTCCTTGGCGTCGGAGGAGACAACCGCGATCGTGCGCACGCCGAAACGTGGCGCCAGCTGGAGCACGGCGGTACCCACACCCCCCGCCGCGCCCTGGACGAGAACCGTCTCATCCGGTCGCGCGCCGGCGCGGTGCAGGGCGTACCAGGCCGTGCAGTAGTTGATGTACACGGCCGCCCCGTGCGCGAAGGACAGGCCGTCGGGCAGGCGCAGGACATACCCCGGCGGCACGAGCGCGCGCTCGGCCATTGCCCCGCGCCGAGCCAGTCCAAGGACGCGATCGCCGGGAGCAAAGTCCGAGCCAGGCGGGGACTCGACAACGACGCCGGCGACCTCTCCGCCGGCCACGAACGGCGCCGGGACGCTGTGCTGATACTGCCCGCGCGTCTGAAGCAGGTCGGGAAAACAGATCGCCGCGGCATGCACATCGAGCAGCATCCGCTCCCCGGGGCTGAGCCAGTGGCTGCCCTGCGGCTCGGGGATCTCGTCCAGCCCGGCGCCGTCGGGCCCGATCAACTTCTTGACGACGATCGCGCGCACGACCCGGTCAGGCGCGAACGTCGACGATGATGTTCCCGACCGCCTCGCGACGCTCAAGGATGCGCAGCGCCTCCGCGCCCTGCTCGAGCGGGAGGCGGGCTCCGATCCGGGGACGGAGGACACCGCGGTCGGCGAGGGCCACGACCGCCTCGCTCACGCGGCGAGTGGTGCCGGGAAAACGATGGTCCATGGGGTCCAGTCCGATGCCGGTCACGGTCAGGTTGCGCAGCAGGAGCCGGTTGACCTTGACCGTGGGTATCGATCCCCCGGCAAAGCCGATGACGACCAGACGCCCGCCCACGTCGAGCGCCCGCAGCGAGTCGGTAAAGCGGTCACCGCCAACCGGATCGAGGACGACCTCGACGCCACGCCCGTCGGTCAGCGCGCGGACCTGCTCGAGCCACGGTCCGTTCGAGCGGACCACGTCGTTGGCTCCCATCTCGCGGGCGACCTGCGCCTTGGCAGCGGAGGAGACAACGGCGATCGACCGTGCGCCGCGGTCCTTGAGCACCTCGAGAGCCGCCGTGCCCACGCCACCGGCTGCACCCTGCACGAGTACCGTCTCCCCCGGCTGGACCGCCGCCCGCTGCACCGCGAACCACGCGGTGGCCGAGTTGAGCCAGAGCGCGGCACCGTGCGCGTAGTCCATGGCGTCGGGAAGCTTGACCGTGTAGTCCGGCAGGGCCAGCGCGCGCTCGGCCATTGCCCCCCAGATCGTCATTCCGGCCACCCGGTCGCCGGGAGCAAACCTCGAGTCCGCCGGGGCCTCGATCACCATCCCGGCGACCTCTCCCCCGCTCACGAAGGGCGGGTCGGTGCTGATCTGATATTCGCCACGGCTCTGGAGCAGGTCGGGAAAGGAAACGCTGGCGGCATGGACCTCGACCAGTAGCCGCTGCCCGCCGGCGCGAGGATGCGCGCCGACCGGGTCGGGGAAGTCCCGCACGCGGAGTCCGTCTGGGCCGGTCAACTCCTCGATGACCGCCGCGCGCACGCTCAGGCCTCTGGCCGGACATCGACGATGACCTTGCCGATCGCCTGGCGCCGGGCGAGTGTCTCGAGCGCGCGTGGGGCGTCGGCGAGCGTGAAGCGAGGGCCGATCAGCGTGGTGATTTGCCCCGCATCGGCGAGCGTCTGGATGGCGGCGTTGACCATCTGGACCGTCCCCGGCTCCTCCTGATCCATCTGCACCATCTCCACGCCGCAGACGGTGAGATTGCGCAGCAGAAGCCGGTTGACCTTGAGCTCGGGGATCGAACCGCCGGTGAAGCCGACGACGGCCAGCCGGCCGCCGATGGCCAGTGCCCGGAGCGAGTCGAGAAACCGGTCACCGCCCACCGGGTCCACGACCATCTGCACTCCGCGCCCACCGGTGAGCGTGCGCACCTGCTCGAGCCAGGGTCCGTCCGAGCGCAGGACCTCCGCAGCCCCCATCTGGCGGGCCGCCTGGGCCTTCGCCTCGGTGGAAACGATGGCCACGGAGCGCAGGCCGAGCGCCTGGGCGATCTCCAGGGCGGCGCTGCCCACGCCGCCCGCCGCCCCCTGGACGAGAACGGTCTCGCCGGTCTGGGCGCCGACGCGGTGCAGTGCGTACCAGGCAGTGGCGTAGTTGAGATACAGGGCCGCGCCCTGGGCAAAGGACATGGTCTCGGGCAGGTGCAACGTGTGCTGGGGCATGGCGAGGGCAAGCTCGGCCACCGCACCCCAGTGGGTCAACGCCGCCACGCGGTCGCCCACGGCGAAGGGAGAATCGGCCGGCGCTTCGACCACGATGCCCGCAGCCTCAGCTCCGATCGCGAACGGAAGCTCGGGTCGCATCTGGTACTCGCCGCGACTGCGCAGCAGGTCGGGAAAGGACACGCCGGCGGCATGGACCTCGATGAGCAAGCGGCCGCCGATGCCCAGGGGATGCTGGCCCTCGGGCGCGGATATATCGGCCAGACGGGCGGCCTCGGGACCGCCCAGGGTCTCCAGGACGACCGCCCGCATCACGGGCGAGTCGGCACCCGGTGGGCCTCAGCCATTCCAGACCACGGGTCCAGCCGTGAGCAGATGACTGCCCAGTGGTCGGCCAAGGACGCGCTGCACGTCGCGGCTGGCCTCGAGCAGCGCCTGCAGATCGACGCCCGTGGCGACGCCCATCTCGTGCAACATGGAGATGAGGTCCTCGGTGGCGATGTTGCCGGTCGAGCCGGGCGGGACCGGGCAGCCGCCCAGCTCCCCGAAGCTCGACTCAAAGCTCTCCACTCCGCTCTCGAGCGCGGCCAGCGCGTTGGCCAGGCCCTGGCCACGGGTGTTGTGGAAGTGGGCGGTCAGCTCAACCCCGGAGAGGCGAGCAAAGGCACCGGCGTAAAAATCCCTCACCTGGCGCGGATTGGCCATGCCCGTGGTGTCGCCGAAGGAGATCTCTTGCGCGCCGGCGGCGGCCATCCGCTCGGCCAGCTCGTACACGCGCTCGGCAGGAACGTGGCCCTCGTAGGGGCATCCGAACGAGGTGGCGACCGAGGCCAGTGGCCGCAGACCCGCCGCGCGAATCTGCGGAAGCAGCCGCTCGATCGTGGCCAGCGAGTCGGCGACAGGGCGGTTGATGTTCTTGCGGTTGTGGGTCTCGGAGGCGCTGAGGAAGACGATCACGTCGTCGATCCGCTCACGATGGGCGAGCGCCCTTTCGAGGCCGCGCTCGTTGGGAACGAGCACGGCGATATCGACACCTTCGGCGATGCTGATGCCGGTCAGGACGTCGGCCGCATCGGCCAGCTGCGGGATTACATCGGGTGAAACGAAGCTGGCTGCTTCGACGCGCGGGAGCCCCGTCCGGGCCAGGGCGTCGATGAGGCGGATCTTGTCCGCGGTGGAAATCCGCTCGGGTTCGTTCTGAAAGCCGTCGCGAGGTCCGACCTCGCGGATCTTCACCGAGGCAGGCAGAGGATCAGGCTGGACGGAGGACATGGCGTGAAGACTAGATTCCGCGCGCGCGTGACTCGGCGCCAACCGCCCAGAACGCGCTGATGACCTGGAGGGATGAATAAAACCGGCTAATCGTCGGCCTCCAGCAGGGCATCCGCGAGCCGCGTGATCACGGCGCAGGGAACGCCGATCCCCTGAAGGTAGGCGGCGGTACCGCCGAACTCGCTGTGGATGCGCTCCAGCAGCAGCGCCATCGCCTCCGCCGGCGCCTGCATGAAGGCCGGGGGCTGAGTGATCATGGTCGAGTTGGGATCCGCAGCCGCGGCGCGCGCACGGATCCGCTCCACGCGCTCCTTGGACAGGTGATAGTCGGCGACGATCTCGTCGCCACGCACCCCGATCGCGTCGAGCAGGAGTGCGGCCAGGACGCCGGTGCGGTCCTTCCCGGCGGCGCAATAGAAGACCGCAGGCAAGTGCTTGCGATCGCTGAGGATCTCAACCGCGGTGGCGATCGTGCCCGCCCCCTCGTCGAGCATCTCGCGATAGCGCGCCATGAGGTAGTGCTCGGGCGGGGGCGCCGATGCGCGCATGGCCTCACTCAGGTCCCAGACCCGGTCGATCATGGGCAGATGGTGGAAACGAGCGGGCAGCGCTCCGGTCGGATAGCCGCCGTGGGCGGTGAGCTCGCCGCGGGTGCGCAGATCGATCGCGGTGACGATCCCCAGCGCCCGCACGGCGTCGAGGTCGCCCCCGCCCAGCCGATGCAGCGCCGCTCCCCGAAACAGGGTCCGCCAGCGCACGCGGCGCCCGTCGACCGTCCGGTACCCGCCCAGGTCGCGCAGGTTGAAGGTGTCGAGCAGCTCGATGTCGCGCGCGGACACTGTTTGAGCTTGAGTCATTCCACCTCCGTCGCGAGTCAACCGAGTTAACGAGCGTTAGCTTAGCCGATCTCGGCCTGCCGTTCGGGGTGTCGCGGCACCGGGCCAGATCGCGCCACCGCGGTCCAGGTGAGCGTCGATGACCCGGCGCGAGGCCGGAGCGCCGGGGATGCCCGGTACCGGCGACTCGCGCAGTGCCGAGGAAAGCCGGGGGGTCGGTCAGTTACACAGCGCGCAGCGTCCGACGCGACACGAGCAGACCGCCCGGACGGCGTGGCCGGCGCGCGGGCGCCACCGGCGCACCCATTCCACAGCGACCGGGTCGGCCCGGTCATGCGCGCCTCCGGGCCAGCAGGCCGCGCTGATCGACTGCACCAGACCCTGCGCTCCCGCCGGGTCGCGGTGGAAGATAGTGTCGAGGTGCGCGCGCAGTTCGTCGGGGTCCACGGTTCGCCGCGCCGTGC
>JAXDGI010000073.1:0-7951 GCA_034665145.1 Solirubrobacteraceae bacterium | reverse complement strand
ACTTGCGCTCGAACTCAGCCACACCGGCGACGTATTTCTCGATACCGTCCAGATACGCGGTCGTGACCTTGCGGCTGACGCCACCGAGCTGTTCGTTGGCCTCACGGGCACGCTGGCTTGCCGCCTCGAAGTCGGGGCGCGCGGTGTTGGTCTTGGTTGATGTGGCCATGTGGACTGCTCCTTTTGAGCGAGGGGTATCTGCTAGCAACTTAGCAGGGCGCGTGCAAAAGCGCAAGCGGCTGCTAGCTGCTGCCTGCTAAGTTGCACACAGGACTAAGACCAGGTGCATCGCGCGCCTTCACCGATAGGAGTGACTATGTCCACGTGCCCGCCGTCGTTTGAGGAGATCGCGCTTGCGGATGGGATGACCGCCTGGGCCACGGCAGTTGATGGTTGGTCGGACTGGTGGGCGGCCGCGCTCCGACGAGGTGCGACACCGTCCGAGTTGGGAGCCGACTGGCTCCGGTGGTGGGCTACGGCGACCGACCGGCGGCCACCGGTCTGGACCACCCCTAACAAGATCGTGTTCGAGGAGCCAGTGGCCCGGTTGCGGGACTTCTCGACCGCCCGCCAGAGCCGGATTGCCTCGACGCTCGTGCTGCCGCCCCAGGCCGGGCACGACTCGTGCATCATCGACTACTCCGCGCAGCAGAGTCAGATGCGCACGATCCTCGCCGCCGGACTAGAACGGGCGTTTGCGCTCGACTGGATCGGCGCAACCGCGACTACGAAAGACGCGACGATCGAGGACTACCTGGCGGTGATCACGCGGGCGGTCGATCACATCGGTGATCCCGTGAACTTGATCGGCGATTGTCAGGGTGGCTGGCTGGCCACGATCTTCGCCGCGCTGCATCCGGAGCGGGTCAAAACGCTGACCATCGCCGGCGCACCGATCGACTTTCACGCCGGCGAGCCCGTCATCCACGCAGCGCTGCGGTCGCTCGCTCCCGGTGGTGACCTTGCCTTCTATCGCGGACTCGTGGCGGCCGGAGGTGGGGTGCTGCGGGGCGAGCACATGCTGGCCGGATTCATCGCGATCAAGCCAGATAACGAGGTCGCCCGCCAGATGCAGTTGCTGGCCGGGATCAACGATCCCGCCCACGTCGAGCGCTATCGCGAGTTTGAGGACTGGTTCAAGCACACCCAGGCGATTCCTGGGGCGTTCTATCTCTGGATCGTCGAGCACCTCTTTCGCGACAATGAGCTGATCGCCGGCACACTGGAGATCGGTGGCCAGCGAGTCGCGCTCGACCGGATCGAGTGTCCGCTGAACCTGCTCGGCGGCGCCACCGATCACATCACGCCACCTGAACAAGTTTTTGCGCTCGCCGACTACGCCGGCACCCGGCCCGAGGAGATCGTTCGTGATACGACGGCCGGAGGCCACCTTGGGCTGTTCATGGGGCGCGAGGCGCTCAGTGCCCACTGGCCCTCGCTACTCGCCAGTGTGCGAACACGCGCCGGCTAACGCGAGCCGAGCGTCCCTCTGGCAATGCCCGCCGTTCACATGTCCATCCCGCCGTTGACGCCCCAGATCGCCCCGGTGATGAACGAGGACTGATCGGCGACGAGAAAGTGCACGACGCGAGCGATCTCGTCCGGCCTGCCCAGCCGTCCGACCGGAATCTGCTCCTTGATGCCGTTGAGCACCTTTTCCGGGACATGCTCGAGCATCTCGGTCGCGATGAACCCCGGCGCGACGGTGTTGACCGTAATGCCGATGCCCTCCTCCTCGAGCTTTCCCGCACGTTTTAGCTGGAAGGCGGCCTCGCGGGCGAGAGTCTTTGTCAGTCCGAACAGACCGGACTTCGACGCTGCGTAGTTGGCCTGGCCGATGTTTCCCATCTCGCCAATGATCGAGGAGATGTTCACGATCCGTCCCGAGCCACGCTCAATCATGTGTGGCAGCACCGCTTGACTCATGAAGAACGCGCCCGACAGGTTCACGGCGATCACCTTGTACCAATCCTCGTCGGACATCTTCAGCACCGTCTTGTCGATCGTGATGCCGGCGTTGTTGACGAGGATGTCCAGGCGACCGTGCTGCTCGATCACCTCGGTGATGGTGCGCCTGCAGTCCTCGGCTGAGCCGATGTTGCCCTGGTGGATGCTTCCCGTTAGGCCGTCACGTGTTAGCTCGGCGATGAACGCCTCGGCCGTCTCGCGGTCGCGGCTATACCCGGCCGCCACGTCTGCCCCCTGCTCGGCAAGGCTGCGGCAGATTGCCGCCCCGATACCGCGTGTCCCTCCGGTCACGAACGCAACCCGGCCGCCCAGACGTGGGCGCCGCACCATCGAGTCGGCCGACCTCGTGCTGACTGACATGCTCTCTCTCCTTAGCTCAATGATTTGAACGTTCGCGCAACCAGTCGGCGAGATCGGGCCAGATCTCATGCTTGGCCCTCGAGCCTGCCATCAGGCCGATATGGCCGCCAGGCCGGTCAAAATGGGTGACGTCATCACTGCAAACCAGGTCGAGAATTGGGAGCGTCCCCTCCGGCGGAGCGATGTGATCCGCGCCCGCCGTGACGACAAGCAGGTTCTGCTCGATTCGTCGCAGGTCCACGCCTTCCCCGCGCAGCCGCACGCGGCCGGCGACCAGCCTGTTCTCCTTGTAGATCCACGTGATCCACTCGCGGTAGGCCCGCGACGGAAACGGCGGATTGTCGGCCACCCACTTCGCCATCGGCTGGTAGCTCAGCCGGGGATCGTTGCCATCGAGGATGCTCTGAAATAGCCGGCGGTACGTTGTCGCGTAGTTCGTCACCGGCTTCATCAGTTTGTTCGCCCAGTCGATCGCACCTCCCGGGACGGCGCGATAGCGCTCGGCGATCAGGTCGACGTCGAAGTCATCGTGGCCAACCCAGCGCGCGTACAACGAGTTGCTCGGATCGATCGGGGTCGTGAGAAGCACTGCGTTACGCGCCGCCCCGACCGGATGCAGCGCGCAGTACATCGCGCACAGCGTCCCGCCGATGCACCAGCCCAAGAGCGTGAGCTCCTCCTCGCCAGCCGCCCGCAGCGTCTCCCGTACAGCCCAGTGCAGCTCGTCACACACATAATCTGCAAGCCCCATGTCGGCGTCCTCTTCATCGGGGACGCCCCAATCGACGAGAAAGACGTCGAACCCGTCGGCCAACAGGAACTCGACGAACGAGCTGCCACGGCGGAGGTCAAAGATCTCCGGTCGGTTGATCAGCGCGAAGACAAGCAAAACTGGGATCGGCCGCTCGCGAGCATTCGAGCGATATCGGTAGAGCGTGGTCTCGCGATGCGTCCAGACGACGTCGCGAGGTGTCTGACCGATCGCGGCGTCGGGAACCGTGAGGATGACGTTGGCCAGCTCAAACGCCGCGGCCGGCACCCGGGCCAGCGTCCCGATGGCGCTCATGACGACGTCCGGGTTGGCCTCGGAGCGTCGGCGCCATTACCGCGAGAAGACCCGCGGCCTGACGCCGCGGACCGCGTGCGGCGAGAAGGCCCAGGGGCTGCCTCGTCGCGCAGCTCTTCCACCTCCTGCAGAAGCCGCTCGAGCTTGTCCTCGGTTCGATGGAGCTGCCGGGCGAGACGCGTCACGTCCGCTCGTCCGGCCAGGCGCAGATTCCGGAGCACGAGGTCGGTGAAATCCGAACCGATCCGGGCGAGCGCAGCGACGTTCTCGGCGCTGCGGGCCAGCAGTACGCCGAAGCTCGGCTTGGACACGAGCTCCTCGAACGCCTTCGCCGTGCGAGACTCTTCCTGCTCGTAGAGCGCACGGACGTCATCCTTTGTCGGCGGAGTGTCGCGGCTGGCCATCGTTCTATTCCTCCCGCTCCCGGGCCGCCATGACTTTTTGCTCGAGCTCGGCCATCACATCTGGGTCGCGCAAAGTGGTCACATCGCCAAGGGTGCGGCCTTCAGCGATGTCTCTCAACAGCCGCCGCATTATCTTCCCCGAGCGCGTCTTGGGCAAGTCCTCGCTCCACAGGATTCGCTTCGGACGCGCCAGCTTGCCGATCTGCTCGGCGACGTGCGCGCAGATCTGGGCCTCGATCTCCGGCGTCCCTTCCAGCTCCCCCTGCAGGGTCACGTACGCGACGATCGCTTGACCGGTCAGTTCGTCTGATTGGGCCACGACTGCGGCTTCGGCGACCTTGTGGTGTGCGACGATCGCTGACTCGACCTCAGCGGTCGATAGGCGGTGCCCCGCGACGTTGATCACGTCGTCGATCCGTCCCACGATCCATAGATAACCGTCCTTGTCGCGGATCGCCGCGTCGCCGACGAGGTAGGTGTCGTTGCCGAAGCGCGACCAGTAGGTCTCGACGTAGCGATCGTCGTCTCCGTAGAGCGTGCGCAGCATCCCCGGCCACGGACGCTTGAGCACGAGCAAGCCTTGGCCCTGCTCCACGCTCTGGCCCGTGGTCTCATCGACCACGTCTGCGAGCACTCCCGGCAGCGCGAATGTCGCCGAGCCAGGCTTGGTCTCGGTCAGCCCCGGGAGCGGCGAGATCATGATCTGTCCGGTTTCAGTCTGCCACCACGTGTCGACGATCGGGCAGCGCTCCCGGCCGATAACGACGTGGTACAAGAGCCACGCCTTGGGGTTGATCGGCTCACCGACGGTTCCCAGGAGCCGCAGCGATGAGAGGTCGTGAGCGTTCGGGTGCTCAACGCCCCATTTCATGCACGCCCGGATCGCCGTCGGGGCGGTGTAGAAGATGCTCACGCCGTAGCGCTCGCAGAGCTCCCACCAGATCCCCTTATGGGGGTAATCCGGCGCGCCCTCGTACATCACGCTCGTCGCGCCATTTGCCAGCGGCCCATAGACGATGTAGGAGTGCCCGGTGACCCAGCCAACGTCGGCTGAGCAGAAGTACACGTCGCGCTCGGGGTCAAGGTCAAAGACGTATCGATGGGTAGAACTGACGCCGGTCAGGTAACCCCCGGTGGTGTGGACGATTCCCTTCGGCTTGGCGGTGGACCCCGAGGAATAGAGGATGAACAGTGGGTGCTCGGCCTCCATCGGCTCGGCCGGGCAGACGTGTTCAGCGGCGCCCATGATCTCGTCGTAGAAAACGTCGCGGTGCGGCGCCATTGGAGTGTCAATGCGGGTGTGGCGCACGACGACGATGTGCTCGAGCGAGTCGCGATCGTCCATCACGGCGTCCACAGCGGCCTTAATGGGCGCGGTCTTTCCCTTGCGCCTGGCGCCATCGACGGTGATCAGCACCTTGGCGCGCGACACGTCCATCCGCTCCCTGACCGCCTCAGGCGCGAAGCCACCAAAAACGACGTTGTGGGGGGCGCCGATCCGCGCGCAGGCCAACATCGCGACGACCACCTCCGGGATCATCGGCAGGTAGATGCCGACGACATCTCCCTTGCCCACGCCAAGATCTCTCAGCGCGTTTGCCAGCCTCTGAACGTCGCGGTGCAGCTCGGCGTACGTGATCGCGCGCCGTTCACCCTCCTCGCCGGCCCAGTGAAGCGCGACTCGGTTACCGCGGCCGGCCTCGACATGTCGATCCAGGCAGTTGTACGAGACATTCAATTTGCCGTCGACGAACCACTTGTAAAACGGCGGCTTGGAGTCGTCGAGCACTGTCGTGAAGGGCACGTCCCAATGGAGGTTTCGCGCCTGCTCGGCCCAGAACGCGTCGGGGTCGAGCTCGGCCCGCGCGTGCAGCGACGCATCGTTCACACGCGCGCCCGCTACGAAGTGCGCCGGCGGTGCGAAGCGATCCTGGTGTAGCAGCTCCTCAAGCCTGCGCTCGAGTTTCTCGTCCGACAGAAGCGGCGATGACCGAGGCACCTGTCCGGCCTGTCTGCTGATGGTGGACGAACTCATTTCGACATCCCCCTTATGGGTGGTCGCTGGCTAGGGATCAGACGGTGAGGACAACGCGCGGGGACTTGTTGCGTGCATGCTCGACGTCGTCGAAGGCGGCGTTGACCTCCTCGAGAGGGCGGGTCTCGCGCAGCACGCGAGTGCGACCGAGCGTGTGCAGCTTGAACACGTCCTCGACGTCCCGATGGGTCCCGACGATCGAGCCCTTGATATTGATCCCCCGGAGCACGGTCTCGAAGATCGGCAGCTTTACGTAGTTGTCCGGCGGCAGGGCCACCATCATCAGCGTCCCGCCGCGCGCGAGCGAATCGAAGGCCTGCTCGAACGGCCTTGCCGACACGGCGAGCGCGATCGCAGCGTCGGCTCCGCCCAGCTTCTGAATCTCGGCCGCGGGATCCTGCTCGGCCGCGTTGATCAGGTAATCGGCCCCGAGCTCTCTCGCCATCTCCAGCTTGTCGTCCTCCAGATCGACGGCGACCACCGTCGCGCCCTGGACCTTGGCGTACTGCACGGCCAGGTGACCCAGCCCTCCGACGCCGAAGAACGCGCACAACTGCGAAGGACCAACCCCTGAGCTCTTGACCGCCTTGTAGACGGTCACGCCGGCGCAGCTCAGGGGTGCCGCGTCCAGCGAGTCCACGCCGTCGGGCACCTTGACCACGTGGCGCTCAAAGGCGGCGACATATTCCGCGTACCCACCGTCCATCCCGTAACCGGTGTTGATCTGCGCCTCGCAGAGGGTCTCCCGGCCGGAGTTGCAGTACCGGCAGTGGCCGCAGGCGAACCCGAGCCACGGGATGGCAACCCGGTCTCCCTCGCTGATCTCCTCACCCGCGCCCGCTCCGAGCGCCTCGACGATCCCCACGCCCTCGTGGCCGGGGATCAGCGGCAGCCCCGGCTTGATCGGCCAGTCGCCGTGCGCGGCGTGGATGTCGGTGTGGCAGAGGCCGCAGGCCTCGATCCGGACGAGCACCTGGCCATCACTCGGCTCGGGCCGGGGGACATCGTCGATGCTCAGTGGTTGGGTGAAGTCATGGACGACGGCGGCTTTCATTGTGCCTTCCCTTTGCTTGACACCGTGGCCTCGCTCGGCCAGCGGGCTGGTCCCGGCTTTCGTCTCGAGGTACCTCTCGAGCGCGTTGTGCCCCACTCCCCGTGTCGCGTGTCCAGATCCCGCCGTCGCGAATCCGTCCCGCTGGTCACGCGGTTCGGAGTTGAGATCGACATGCTGGCTCCTGACGGGTGGGCGTTGTGCGCTGACCGTTGTGGTCAAACGCCGCGCCGGCCGAGTGTCGGAGCCGGAGATCGTCTCGCCAAGCTTTGGAACGAGACGTTTTCGACGCTACCACAGGTTGGCCGGGAAGTCGAAGGGCTCAAGCCCTCCCCGAGTCGTGGCGCAGGCGAAAGTGGAGCGTATGCTGGGTCGATGGTGACACGACGTGTGTCCCGCGTGCCGAGGAGGCTGTGATGGAAAATGCTGTGATCGTCAGCGCGGTGCGGACACCGGTCGGCAGCTTCGGCGGGCAGTTCAAGGATGTCGCGGCCACCGAGCTCGGCGCGGCCGCCGTTCACACTGCGCTCGAGCAAGCGGAGATTGCCGGCGAGGAGGTGGACGAGGTCGTGCTGGGCTGTGTCCTCACCGCCGGTCTTGGCCAGAACCCGGCACGCCAGGTCGCGATCAGCGCCGGCATCCCCAAAGAGGTGCCGGCGACGACGATTAACATGGTCTGCGGATCGGGACTTAAGGCAGTAGCGATCGCGTCGCAGATGATCCGCGCTGGCGATGTCGAGATCGTCGTGGCGGGCGGCATGGAAAACATGAGCCGTGCGCCGTACCTGCTGCCCTCCGGACGCTTTGGCGCGCGCATGGGAGACGCTCAGCTGATCGATTCGATGATCCATGACGGACTCTGGGACGCATTCAACGACATCCACATGGGGATCACCGCGGAGAACCTCGCCGATCAGTACGGCCTCACGCGCGAGGAACAGGACGACTTCGCCGCCAGCAGCCAGCAGAAAGCCGAGCGCGCGATCGCCGACGGGGTTTTCGCCGACGAGATCGTCCCGATCGAGGTCCCGGCCAGGGGTGGCTCCCGCATGGTCGACAGTGACGAA
>JAXDGI010000072.1:0-26494 GCA_034665145.1 Solirubrobacteraceae bacterium | reverse complement strand
TCAACGGCATCGAGACCAACTATGGCCGTAACCTCAGCGTGTCCTCGGCGGGCGCGATCGGGTGGATGCAGTTCATGCCGGCGACCTGGACCAAGTACGCAGTCAGCGTGGCCGGTGGCGGCAAACCAGACCCGTACAACCCCCGCGACGCGATTTACGCGGCGGCCGCGCTGCTGGCCGCCAATGGCGGCGCGCACGACATCCGGGGAGCTGTGTTTGCCTACAACCACGCCAACTGGTACGTGGACGCTGTCATCTGGCGCGGCCAGCTGATTGGCGACTGGGCCGCCAAGGACCAGCCCCGCAACGCCACCGGCTACGCGCTACCGCTTGCCGCCAAGTACCTCCATCAGCTCGGCCGCACGGACGAGGGAGTGGACATCGAGACCGCCCCGGACGGGGCCGCCGTGTACTCGATGACTCCGGGCGTGATCACCGCGGTGGCCAGCGACCCGACCGGGTTCGGTCCCAACTATCCGGTCGTCCGCGTCACCTCGGGACCCCTGTCGGGCCATTACATCTACTACGGGCATGTGGCCTCCAGCCTCGTCCATGTCGGCCAGCACGTCGCCGCCGGTCAGCCGATCGCAGTCATGGGTCACACAGGCGATGCCGCGAGCCTCGGTCACGGCCACATCGAGATCGGCTTCTCCGATGCCTCGGGCAACCCCCTCAACCACCCGGGCACTGCCGCGACGGCCTCGGGCTCGGCGATGCGCAGCTTCCTGATCGAGCTGTCGGGCGCATCCGGAATTCACAACTCATGACCAGCAACCGAGGTTTCATCGTGCTCAGCCGTCACGCGCCAAGTCCCCCACCGGGGCCCACCCCGGCCAAGGAAATCGACCACCCGACCTTCGAGCACGGAGAGGCCGACCATGACTGAACGGCGAAGCCGGCCCTGGCATCTCTATGTATTCGCGGTCGCCGCGGTCCTGGTGGCCGTACTGGCGGTCGCCGAGATCGGCCCTCCGGTCAGCTCGGCGCGCACGTCGACGCAGCTCGTGACGGCTCAGAAGGGGATCGTCCAATCGACGGTCTCGGGTACCGGCAATGTCGAGGCGGGCAGCGACGTCAAGGTGAACTTCCAGACCAGCGGCACGCTCTCACACGTGGACGTGAAGACCGGCCAGCACGTCAAGAAGGGCCAACTGCTGGCCACCCTGAACTCGACCTCCGCCCAGCTCTCGCTCGACCAGGCGCAACAGAGCCTCGCGTCCGCGCAGGAGCAGCTGACGGCCGCGCAGGCCAGTTCGTCCTCAAGCACCGCCAGCCTGAACACGAGCGCGAGCTCGGGCACGACCGAATTCGTGTCCTCGGTGACCACGACACCCACCGCCACGAGCACCAAGCCGTCGACGACCACGACGAGCCAGTCATCGACGACCACGACCCCGAGCCAGCCACCGACCTCCTCTCACCAGCCCACCACCACGTCAACGACGACCGCCCCGGCCACAGGTTCCTCGGGAGCAAGCGGCGGCTCCGGCAGCAGCGGCGGTGGCGGGGGATCCGGGACCGGGACCGGGTCCGGCGGGTCCGGTACCAGCGGCTCGAGCGGCACGTCGTCCGCGGGTAGCGTCGCGTCCGCTCAGGCGGCCGTGTACAGCGCCGAGGCCGGCGTGCAAACCGCCAAGACGGCCCTCGCCGACACCAAGCTGTACGCGCCGATGAGCGGCACGATCGTCTCGCTGGCCAGCCTTTCCCCCGGCGACTCCGTGTCCGCCGGATCCACATCGGGCTCGTCGGGCGGGACCTCTTCATCCGGCTCGTCGTCCAGCGGCTCCACCGGGGCGACCGCGGGCAGCCTCGGGGGCTCCGGCGCGAGCGCCTCGAGCTCGGGCAGCTCGGCTTCGGGCAGCTCCACGTCCTCGACGTCGGGCAGCTCCGGCTCGTCCTTCGCCGAGATCGTCAACACAGGCACGATGATGATGAACGTCGCCTTCAGCGAATCCGACATCAGCAAGGTGAAGGTCGGTCAGCCGGCCACGATCACGCTGGATGCTCTCAGCGGGGTGCAGCTCGGCGCTCATGTGACCGCGATCTCCACGGTCGGCACGAGCACCAGCAACGTCGTCTCCTACAACGCGACCCTGACCCTCGACCAAAAGGACGCTCGCGTGAAGCCCGGCATGAGTGCCTCGGCAGCGGTGATCGTCAGCCAGGCGCAGGGTGTCACGATTCCCAACAGCGCGGTCACAGGCAGCGGATCGCTCGCCACCGTGACGGTCGAGAGCAACGGCAAGAAGACCCAGAAGCAGGTCGCCGTTGGACTCAAGGGCGATAGCCGGACCCAGATCGTCAGCGGGCTCAGCGCCGGCGATCAGCTCGTTGTCACCACGACCCTGCCCCCACTCGGTTCCGCGAGCTCCTCGGGCAGCGCAGGCGGCACACTCGGCGGCACCGGCGCTCGCCCCGGCGGCGGGTTCGCAGGCGGCGGCGGGTTCGGCGGCGGCGGCGGGTTCGGCGGCGGCGGCGGCGGAGCCGGACGCGCGCCCGCCGGTGCCGCGGGCGGGGCGGGCTGATGGCGGTCATCGACGTGCAGGACGTCCGCAAGACCTACCGGGTGGGCGACATCTCCGTCCATGCCCTGCGCGGCGTCAGCCTGCGCGTGGAGCGCGGCGAGTACGTCGCAGTCATGGGTCACTCGGGCAGCGGCAAGTCGACCCTGATGAACATCCTCGGCTGCCTGGACTCGCCGTCCAGTGGCGTCTACCGGCTGAATGGGCTGGACGTGCGCGATGTCGACGAGGACGCGCTGTCGGACGTGCGCAACCAGTTCATCGGGTTCGTGTTCCAGGCCTACAACCTGATCCCGCGGACCCGAGCGGTGGCCAACGTCGAGCTGCCGATGTCCTATGCCGGCATCCCCCACGCCACTCGGCGCAAGCGGGCGATCGCCGCGCTTGAGGCGGTAGGGCTGGGAGGGCGCGTGAATCACGTCCCCGCCGAGCTGTCCGGGGGCCAGCAGCAGCGGGTCGCGATCGCTCGAGCACTCGTCACCAACCCGGCGCTCATCCTGGCCGACGAGCCGACGGGGAACCTCGACACGGCTTCAGGTGACGAGGTTCTCGAGATCTTCGCGCGGCTCAGCGACGAGGGTCGCACAATCGTCCTCATCACCCACGAGGACGATGTCGCCGCCCACGCGCGACGCGTGATCCGGGTACGAGACGGAGTTGTCGTGGCCGACGAGCGCACCGAGAAGGCCCGGGAGACGGTCGCATGATCGAGACGATTCGGGTGGCCTTTGCCGGAGTGCTCGCCAATAAGCTGCGTTCGGGACTGACGATCCTCGGGTTGATGATCGGCGTTGGCTCGGTCATCGTGCTGATCGCCGTCGGCACCGGCTCCTCCAACGCGGTCCAGAAGCAGATCGACGCGCTGGGCAGCAACGTGCTCCTGGTTCAGTCCGGCCCGTCGCTCGGTGGCCTGCGCGGCCCCAGCTCGAGCAGCACGACCGCGCTGACCATCGCCGATGCCAACGCGCTCAAGAATCAGTTCCAGGCCCCCGACCTGGCCAGCGTGTCCCCGGTCGTCACCGCCAACGGCGTGACGATGACCTATAACGGCACGACGTACAGCCCGTCCTCATTCGTGGGGACCGCTCCCAGCTACCAGCAGGCTCGTAGCTACACGCTGGCCGAGGGCTCGTGGTTCACCAGCGCTCAGGACAGCAGCCACAGCCGCGTGCTGGTCGTCGGACCGACCGTTGTCAGCTCACTGTTCGGCGGTCAGGATCCAGTTGGCGACACAGTCCAGGTCAACGGCGCCAATTACCAGATCGTGGGCGTGACGGCGTCAAAGGGGTCAAACGGGACGTCAAACCAGGACGACGTGGCGTTTGCCCCGCTGACCGCCGTGCAGGACACGCTCACGGGTTACGGGAGCGTCAGCCAGATCGTGGTCCAGGCCAAGTCGAGCCAGCAGCTGAGCGCCGCACAGACGGAGGTCACGACCATCATGAACCAGGTCGACCCAGCCCCGGCCGGCTCGACGACCAGCAACTTCAACGTGATCAATCAGGGGTCGATCCTCCAGACCTCGGCGTCGAGCAGCAAGGTGTTCACCACCCTCCTCGGCGAGGTCGCCGCGATCTCGCTGCTGGTCGGCGGGATCGGCGTGATGAACATCATGCTCGTATCGGTCACCGAGCGCACCCGCGAGATCGGGATCCGCAAGGCGGTGGGCGCCCGCCGGCGCGACATCCTGGTGCAGTTCCTCGTCGAGGCCGTGCTGGTGTCCTTGTTCGGCGGCCTCGCCGGTGTGCTGGCCGGCGTGCTCGGTAGCCAGTTCAAGATCGCCGGCGTGCAGCCCGCCATCGCGCCGTACTCGGTGGCTCTGGCCTTCGGCGCGGCCCTGCTGACCGGGCTGTTCTTCGGCACCTATCCGGCAAGCCGCGCGGCGGCGATGCGGCCGATCGAGGCGCTGCGGTTCGAATGAGGCGCCCCCTGCCCCCCAACGATCGAGAGGAATCCAGATGAGCGCCATCCCCTACCAAGGCTCCGAGGAGACGTGGGCCACCCAGGAGCAGCAGGACCTCGGTCATCCCGGCCGTCCCCGCCGAAAGCTGTGGAGCAAGCGCACCGCGGCCCTGGCGGGGGTGCTCGTGGCCGCGGCCGGCTTCTACGGCGGTGTCCGCGTGGAGAAAGGCCAGCTCGGCAACTCCGCCAGCGCCGCCGCCGCGGCGCCGGCCGGCGCCCGGACCGGTGCCGCCTCAACCGGGGCGGCGGGCGCTGGCCCGCGCGCCGGATTCGGTGGCGGGGGTGGCGGGGGGGCCGGCCCGTTCGCCGGCGGCAACGCCTCCTTCGGCAAGGTGTCGAGCGTCAACGGCAACACGGTGTATCTCACCGACAGTTCCGGCAACACGGTCAAGGTCACGCTCTCCTCGAGCACCAAGCTCACCAAGAGCGTCACCGTCGCCAAGACCTCCGTGCACCCCGGTGACACCCTCGTGGTCCAGGGCGTGAAGAACGCCAAGGGCACCCTGGTGGCAACGTCGGTGAGTGACACCGGCGCCGGCCCGACCGGCGGCGCCTCCAGCGCAGGCACGTCAAGCGGCACAACCTCCACCGCCGCTTCCGGAACTGGCAACTGATCACAACCCATAGGAAGGAACCCTTTCCCAATGACTCTCATCACCATGGCCCGACGGCGAGTGCCCGTCGCCCTGGCCACGGTCGTGGCCAGCGGCGCCATCGCTGCCTGCGGCAGCAGCTCGGGGAGCAGTTCGACGTCAACATCGGCATCGGCATCGGCTTCGGCGAGCGCCTCTGGTAAGAACCGCTCGGCCTTTGTGACCTGCCTTCAGCAGCACGGCGTCACACCACCACCGGGTGGCGGCCACGCGGGGGCTCCCGGCGGCGCAAACGGCGGAAACGGCGGCACGCCACCGGCGGGTGCAGGCGGCGGCGCTGCTGCCGGGGGCTCCGGCAACTCCGCGCGCCAGGCCGCGTTCAAGGCGTGCGGCGCCAACGGACAGCACGGCCCGGCACCGCAGTCCAGCCAGCAATGAGCTGAGGTTTACGCGCCGGCCCCGAGGAGGTCTCGCTCGCGGGACCTTCTCGGAGCCGGCCGTCGGCCGCCCTGCCTCCTGGCGGCCAGATAAAGGCGAGACCGATGGATTCTCGCTCGAGCCCAGCGGGGGTACGCTAGCCGGTCCATGCGCGCGCGCTTTCTGTCTCTGGCTGTGCGCCCCGCCTCCCCACCGATCGCGGTAGGGATCCTGTTCGCCGTGGCGTCGACCGCGGCGGAAACATTGGTCGTGTACCCGCTGCGCCACGTCGCGCCGGAAATCTCGCTGGGCGTGGTGTACCTACTGGGCGTTCTGGTCGTCTCGAGCGTGTGGGGGTTGGCCCTCGGCGTCATGACCGCGGTGCTCAGCACGGCCGCTTTTGACTTCTTTCACGTCTCGCCCGTCGGGAGCATCGTTTTTGACGGTCGTGAGGGCCAGGCGGCCCTGGTGATCCTGCTCGCCGTCGCGCTGGCGCTCAGCTGTGTCGCGGCCCTGGCTCGGTCGCGAGCCGTCGACGCCGACGCGCGGCGCCAGGAGGCCGATGAGCGGCGCCGGGAGGCCGATCTGGCCGCGGGGATGGCTCGCCTTTTGCTCCGCACGAGTGACTTGCGCTCGGCGCTTCCCGAGGCCGCATCGCGATTGGCGCGGGCGCTCGAGCTGCCCGCGGCGACGATCAAGCTCGGGCCGGTCGCCGCCGAGCAGGACAGCGCGGCCTTCCCCTTGCAAGGCGATGGCGTTGTGCTCGGCACGCTGCTCGTTCCGGCCGGCCTGCCGCTGAGCACGCAAGCTCGGATACGCGAGCGCGTGGTGCCTTCGGTCGAGGCGCTGCTGCGCGCCGCGCATGAGCGCGAGACGATGAGCGGCGCTCTGGAAGCCAGCCGTGACCAGCTTGCAACGCTCGCTGACGAACAGGCGGGCTTGCGCCGCGTGGCGACCCTGGTGGCGCGAGGGGCGGCACCGGAGAGCGTATTTGCGGCCGTGGTCAAGGAGGTCGGACAGCTCCTTCAGGTCGATTTCGCGAACATGTGTCGCTACGACCCAGAGGACGCGATCACCGTCGTCGCCGCGTGGGGCGAGGCCGTCGGGCCCTTCCCGGTCGGCAGCCAGTGGCGCCTTGGGGGAAGGAACCTCGGCACGGTTGTGTTCGAGACGGGCCGTCCGGCCCGGATCGACGGCTATGCCGATGCGTCAGGCGCGGCCGGTACCACGGCCGCGCGGGCCGGCTTTCGCTCAGCGGTGGCCACGCCGATCGTCGTCGAGGCCGGCCTGTGGGGCGTGGTCGTCGCCGGTTCAACCCTGGAGCAGGCGCTGCCGGTGGACAGCGAGGCGCGCCTGGCCTCCTTCACGGAGCTGTTGGCGACGGCAATCGCGAACGCCGAGAGCCGGGCCAGCCTCGCCCGGCTGGCTGAGGAGCAGGCGGCGCTGCGGCGGGTGGCGACCCTGGTGGCGCACGGTGTGCCGCCGGCGGAGGTGTTCGCGGCGGTGACCGAGGAAGTGGTGGGGCTGTTCGAACTCGATAGTGCAGCGATGTCCCGCTATGAGGCCGATGCGACGATGACCATGGTCGCGATCGCGGGTCGGGTCAGGGACCTCTTCCCCGTTGGTCGTCGCTGGAGCCTGAGAGGGAAGAATGTCAGCACTCTCGTCTTTGAGACCGGCCGTCCGGGGCGGATCGACAGCTATGCCGATGCCACCGATGATCTCGGCAGCATCCTCCACAACCGCGGCATGCGCTCGGCGGTCGGGTCGCCGATCATGGTCGAGGGCCGGCTGTGGGGGGTGATCAGCGCGAGCTCGGCGGCCGCCCACCCGCTGCCAGCCGACACGGAGGAACGCCTCGCCTCGTTCACCGAGCTCGTGGCCACCGCGATTGCCAACGCGCAGAGCCGCGCCGAGCTGACCGCGTCGCGCGCACGCATCGTCGCCGCCGCCGATGAGACTCGGCGTCAGATCGAGCGCGATCTGCACGACGGCATCCAGCAGCAACTCGTGTCATTGATGCTCGAGCTACGGACGGCGACCGCAACAACGCCGCCGGACGCAAATGAGCTCAGGGCGGCGCTGGAGCGGACCGATCAAGCCCTAGGCCGAGCCGTAGAGGAGCTGCGGGAGATCTCGCGGGGGATCCATCCCGCCGTCCTGTCTAAGGGTGGCCTGCGCCCGGCCCTCGCCGCGCTGGCGCGCCGTTCGGTGGTGCCAATCGAACTCGATCTGCGCGTTGAGCGGCGGCTGCCCGAGCACGTCGAGGTGGCGGCATATTACGCGGTGTCAGAGGCTCTGACCAATGTCGCCAAGCACGCTCAGGCGTCAGGGGTGCAGGTCGAGATCGAAGCCGGCGAGGCGACCATGCGGTTGGCGATCCGCGACGACGGGATCGGGGGGGCGCACGCCGGCCTGGGATCGGGTCTGGTCGGCCTCAGCGACCGCATCGATGCGCTGGGCGGCAGGCTCACGGTCATCAGTCCCACCGGCGGCGGCACCACGCTCCTGATCGAGGTCCCGCTGCTCGGACAGAGCGACGCAGAATCGCCCGCGGCGTAGATCTGGTTCTCAGCGGGGGAGCGAGAGGCAGCTGGCACCGTCAGCTGGTGCGCGACAGGGTCTTCACCTGCGACTCCAGCTCCGCGATCCGCTGGCGTGACTCCTTATCCGCGCGAAAGCGACTCGTCACATCGCGAGCCACCGCCACCGAGCCCAGCACGGAGCCGGCGCGGTCCTTCACCAGTGCGAAGCTCAAGTCGACGTACAGGGCGCTTCCGTCCTTGTGCATCGAGCGGGTCGTCATCGACGCGCGGCCGTACTTCGTGTCTCCCGTGGCAATCGCTGCGTCAAAGGCGGTCCAATGCGCGGAACGGAGACGCTCAGGAATGAGCACGTCAAGGCGCCGGCCGACGACTTCCGTCGCCGAATAGCCAAAGACGGCCTCGGCCCCTCCGTTCCACACGCGGATGAGCCCATCGCAATCGGCGAAGATCACCGCGTCCGCAATGTGCGCGACGAGCGCGCCAGATACGTCGGGCTGCTCGCTGGTTGACACGCAATCTCCTCAACGAGGCACGGTCTGGGCTTCGCGCCACAGGCACGGCGGTGCGACCGTAAAGGCCAGGAGGAGGAAGCCTACCGGCGCCACACCTGAGGCACAACCGAGAGAAGCCCGAGGGCCATAACCCCAAGGCACAACCGTGAGAAGCCCCCAGGCCATGACCCCGAGGACGTCGCCCTCGCCCTCAGAAGCGTCGGCCGGAGGAGCCCGGACGGGCGACCGGCCGAGAGGAGGCCGCGTGTCCCCGGCCGCCTCGACCGGGGGCACTCGTCCCCCCTGTTACCTGCCGTTTAGCGTGAACGCGTAGAGCCTGTCGTTGCCGGTGAACCGCGCACGGCTTGAGCGGATCGCCGAAGCGCTGCCGTCAGGAGCCAGGGTGCAGGTCGGTGCCGAGCAAGCCGCCGTGACTGAGCGGATCCTCGAAGTCGTGATCGCCGCTGCCCGGACGGGAGCTCCGCTCGCCGCAACCGTCCAGGCCAACCTCAGGAGAAGCCGAGCAGACGCGGCGCGGCTGGCCGAGGCCGGAGTTCGAGCCTTCAGCCGGTGACAGGGGCGGGGGTGACGCTCACGGGGCCGTGCACGCCCACCGTCGCCTGTGCCCTGACGGTAGGGGCATTCACGGCAGTGGCGGTCGCGTGGTTCACGATCCTGCCGTTGGACTTCTCAACGGTGAAGCGAATATCGATGCTGGCCGACTTGCCTGCGGCCAGGGTGCCGACGGCAAAGCACGCGGCGGCCCCCCGAAAGCTGACCTTACGACTGGCTGACAGATACACCAGGCCGGCCGGCACGTTGTCGCAGATCGTGACCTTACGCGCGGATACCTTGGCCCTGTCGGTGGTCTTGAGAGTGAACGCGGCGGTCTGGCCCTTCGTCAGCACTGAGCTCGCGGCGGTCTTGACCAGCCTCAGCTTCGCGCGTCGCGCCGGCGCGGCGGACGCGGCCCGGCTCGGAGATGGTGCGGCGGGAACCGGGGCGGGAGCTGGCGCCGCGGGCACCGGAGCGGGAGCCGGCGCCGCGGGAACCGGAGCGGGAGCGGGAGCCGGAGCCGGGGGTGCGGAAGCCGAAACCGGGACGGGCGGCACCGGCAGCGGCGCAATGGCCACGGCCGCGGCAGCCTGTACGGCGAATGCAGCCCCCGCGCACTCGGTGTAGCCGCCGGTCGCGTAGTACGTGACAAGGATCTGGTAATGGCCACCGGTCCGGGGGGTGTAGCTGCCGCTCGCCTCGATCTCGCCACTGCTGCCGTGCAGCGGATAGACCGTCGGCGCCGTCACGGCCGTGTCCATCTCGGTACTGCCAACGTTGCTGACCTGCACGACCTGGATGGTGTAATGGTCACCTGCCGCTGTCTGGCAGAACCGGTAGGAGTAGTCAACCGGCTGGCCGGCGCTGACCGCCGTTGGATTGACTGGGCTGGTGATACCGACGGTGACTCCAGGCTGGAGGCACGGCGTGCCCCCGGTCGTGGCTTCGGCGGCCGGCACGAGGACCAGACCGCTGGCCACGCTGCCGGCGAGGACAAGGAGGCGGCTGATGGTTGTGCGGAGCATTGTGGAAGTAGATTCCTTTCCTGAGTTGGGTTTCGCGGACAGGCGAATGAGAAAGTCGCGGTAAGAATGCCGATGGCGGTGCGCTCACAGAATCGTGATGGGCGTTCCCGCGCCAAGACGCTGAGCGAGCCAGGTGATGTCTCCGTCGGCGAAGCGGATGCAGCCGTGGGAAGCGGCGGTGCCGAGCGGGTCAGACAGGCCCACGACCCCATGCAATGCGACCTGACCGGGGCCGCCATCAAACTCCTGAAACACGTTGGAGTAGGCGGAGGTCGCCAGCGCCCACGGTCCGGTCTGGACGCCGTAACCCTCGTAGAGCTTTTCGGCGACGAAAAACTGGCCGGCCGGCGTGGGCGTGGAAGGTTTGCCGACAATGATCGGGAACGTTCGGACCGCCCGTCCCCGGTCATACACCACCGCCTGCCGCTGGGAGCGGACGACGAAGACATGCCACGGCGTGCGGGCCAGGCGTACGCCCGCGGCCCTAATCCAGCCGACCGACCCATCGGGCCGCTGAGGCAGGCGGACCCGCAGCCATTCGCGGGTGCCGGTGTGGGCCGTGGCGATCACCGGCAGCACGGTCTGATTGCCGGTCAGAGGACGGGTGGCAGCCACCTGACCAATCCCGCGCGCGTGCGCGCTCGGGCGCGCGCGAATGGACTGACCAACCAGCAGCGATGCGGTCCGCTGGTAAGGCGGCACCCCCGTGATCTGGGCCCGCGCTGTGCCGGTGACCGTCGCCGCTAGGGCGAAGGCGACCGCGGCGACCAGCTTGACCCTGAGAGTCGCACCGGACAACTGCAGCAGCGCACGCGCCCACTCGTCTCGTCCCATGAGCACAGCCTCGCATCGGCCCTCGGTGACAAAGACTGGTCCGGCGAGCAGACCGGCGCCGTCGGATGGGACACGTCGCTCGAGCACAACCCCTCGGGGCGCCGGCGGCCGGCAGGTCGTATGTTGGGAGCGAGATGGCGGATCGCCGCGACGTCGACTTCACATATTCGCTGACCGACCGGGTCATCCGGCTCAGCTTGGGTGAGTCGCCTGATTTCAGCGGAGCCAAATTCGATGGGGATTTTTCGCTCAGCCTGGAGGAAGCCCAGCGCCGCAAGCACGACTATGTCGCAGCAGAGCTGGGAATTGAGCCGGGGGCCAGGCTGCTGGATCTCGGCTGTGGCTGGGGTCCATTACTCGCCTATATCCGCGCTCGCGGCGGCGTCGGGGTGGGGGTCACGCTGTCCTCGGCGCAGCTGGTGGCCTGCCGCAAGCACGGTCTCGAGGTCTACCTCGAGGATGCGCGGGAGATAGACCGGGAGCGCTTCGGCAGGTTTGACGCTGTGGCGAGCCTCGGCGCGTTTGAACATTTCTGCTCGCCGGAGGACTACCAGGCGGGACGCCAAGAGGAGATCTACCGTGACCTGTTCGCCCGGGTCTCGTCCATGCTGCCCCCCGGCGGACGCTTTTACCTGCAGACGATGGTGTTCGGTGACAACATGATCCCCTCCCACCGGATCGACCTTGATGCGCTCAGAGCGCTACCGCCGCGGGATTCGGACGAGTGGTACATCGCACTGCTGGGGCGCCAGTTCCCCGGTTCTTGGCTTCCCTTCGGTCAGGAGCAGGTGATCAGGTGCGCCGAGCCGCACTTCCGGCTCCTGTCAAGCATGAGCGGCCGTTTGGACTACATCGAGACGATCCGCCGATGGAATGCCCGGATCGGTGCGCCGAGCCTGCGCAAGACGCTGCTCAAGCTTCAGCTGCTGCCGCGCTGGCTGTCCAGCGCCGACTTCCGCCTGGCCTTTACGTCCGGCGTGAGCGCCAACCAGGTCTGCTTCGAGCGCGAACTGCTCGACCACTACCGGCTCGTGCTCGAGAACACCCGGTAAGACCGGCCCGGCCTGCCTCCCGCGGAGCGAACCGCTGGCGGATGGCGGGTGAGATTCTCGGCGCGACGGGGGAAAGCAGGTCAGTGTCCGATTGATCTGTGCCGGCGATGAGTTTTCTCGTTTGGTCCGTGCGCGTATGGAGAAGACCGGCTCGCTCGCCCTGACGGTTCTCTGACCCTATGATTCCGGTCGGTGACCACCTTCGTGCTTCGGCTCATGGCACCGCGCCCCGCGTTTGCCCAGACCCTGACTGAGGAGGAGCGGGCGATCATGGGCCAACACGCTGCGCACTGGAAACCGTGGCTGGAGCGCCGCGCGATGGTCGTCTTCGGACCGGTGCTGACCGACCAGGACTCGTACGGACTGGCGGTCGTGGAGGCCGAGGATGAGCAGGAACTACGCGACTTCGCCGCTCAGGATCCCGTCGTGACGACCGGAACCGCAGAGTTCGAGATCGGCCGGCTGGCACAGGGGTTTGTCCGTCCCGTCTGAGCTCTCGCGAAACGGCGCCACCATTGTCCCGCGCCATAGCGCGGAGGCCAACTCAGACTGTGGCGTTGGCGATCGCGAGCTTGGCGCGAACGAGCATCAGCGGCGCATCCGGATCGTGCGGTTGCGGAATCGCCGCCAGAGCGAACTCGGCGATCGCGCCCGGCCGAAAGACGAGGCAATGCGTCGAGCCGCCGTACTGGAAGTATCCGAGTTCCTCACCCTTCCCGACGTGATAGCCGGCCGTCACCTTCGGGTCGATCATGCAGGAGGAGACCTCCGACATGCCGATCGGGACGAAGGCCATCAGCCCGATGACCGGGTCATCGGCCTCGATGAGGATGATTGCCCGGGCCGCGACATGCGCCAGATAAGACTGCGAGTTCGTCGGCTCGACCGCGTCCTTCCCCTCTGACTCTGCCTCCGCGTAGTAGGTGCCTTCCTGCACGAACGCCCGGACGATCGTCCCGGCCACAGGGCTGTGCCAGCGGTGATAATTGGTTGCGCTCAGGAAGGCCTGATAGACGGTGCCGCCGACGAACTGATCCACCGAATCGTCATTGGCCAGCATGTCGTTGAGCGAATACGGCTGGCTCTTGATCCAGAAGCGATCTTGCCGGTTCACGTCGGTGCTGATGCCGTAGGGCGTGGACTCGCAGGCGCTGACGATCACCTTGTCGTCATCCGGCGAGGCCACGGGTCGCGCGCCGTCTTTGAACCGTCGGGTAAAGAAGTCGTTCCATGAGGAGAAGCCCCAATGCTCGTCCTCCGGGACGTGCTCGTACTGCTCCATGCCGACCGTGCGCTGAGCTTCGGCGCTCTTCCAGCCCGACGGCGAAGGGTTGAGCACGTAGAGCGAGTCGGCGCTGTTGAGGAACTCGCACCACGCTGTCAGGATCTTCTTGAGCATCGCATTGATGCGCGGGTCGCGGAAGGCGGCGAACCCGGCCGGAGTCCCCATCGTCCAGTCGAGGATGGCGCCGAGCGGCGTGGCCACCATCGCGGGGCCGAACTCGGGCGCCATCGTCAGCACCTCGTTGATCAGACGCACCAGCTGGGTCACGCTCGCCAGGTGCCGCTGGCTATACGGCTTCGCGCTGGGTACCTGGGCGACCATCTGGTTCATGTACATGCGCACCACGGGATCGGCGTCCATCAACTCCTGAAACTCGACGAGCACCGGATGGAGCACGACTTGCTCGCCCCTGGCCTCGACCCGCTCCCGGTGGCCCGCGAGCCACGACTCCAAGTCATCCTGGCCTTCCGGCAGCCAGCCCGCCCGCCGGCGTACGTCCACCACATCGGAGCGAGTCGTCACAGGACCGAACCTACCCAGGCTCGCCCTTCGCCAACGCCGGCAAGCCGGTAGACCCGCCACGGGTTCCTAGCGGGCGTTCTCCCGATTCGATGGCCATCAGGACGACGGTGCCGTCGTCCTCGAGGGGTTCGCGCCAGCAGTCGCGCGTAGATGCCGCAAACGGTGCTCCGTGAGCTAAATGGGTCTATGTGCCCCAGATTATCTCCCAGATCGGACAAAGTTCGTTTCATGGATCCGCAGTGCGGGGATTTCAACGGAGACACCTGTCCTACATAGGCGGAGGACGAACGATGGCGGCGAGACGCCAGACCGTGATCGCCCCGATGACGCAGGGAGGAACCGTGGAGATCCCCAAGGAGCAGATTTTGCAGATGCTGCGTGACCGCGGCGATCAGGACCAAGCCGAGCAGGCTGACCAGCAGCTTCCTGATCAGGTCGACCCCGAGCAGCACAGCGACCTGCTGGGACGGATCGGCATCGATCCCGGCAAGCTGCTCGGCGGCGCCGGTGGAGGGCTCGGCCTATGAGTCCGCGCGCCGCTCCGAAAACTCAGAACGGTGACGGCAGCCAGCGCCGCCACGATTACCGTCCCGCCGGAACGACTGCCGGCACCTCGTTATTCGCGACGCTACGGCGAACCGTCACCGAGTTCAGCGAAGACAACCTCAGTGATTGGGCGGCCGCGCTGACCTATTACGGACTGCTGGCCATCTTTCCGGCACTGATCGCGCTCGTCGGCTTGATCGGCCTGGTCGGTGATCCCACGTCGACGACCACGACGATCACACAGATCGTCACCAAGATCGGTCCGAGCTCAGCCGCTCAGACGTTTGCCGGGCCGATCAAGTCGATCACCTCGCACAAGAGCGCCGCCGGCATCATGGGGATCGTCGGCATCGCCGCGGCGCTGTGGTCGGCCTCCAGCTACGTGGGGGCGTTCATGCGCGCCTCTAACGTGATCTATGAGACGCCCGAGGGCCGCCCGATCTGGAAGCTCCGACCGCTGCAGATGCTGGTCACGCTCGTGATGCTCATCCTGCTGGTGCTCGTAGCCCTCGCGATCGTGCTCACCGGCCCGATCGTCACGGCCGTGGCGGGACCGCTCGGTATCAGCGGCAGCGCCGTGAGCATCTGGGACATCGCCAAGTGGCCGGTCCTGCTCATCGTCGTGCTCGTGATGCTCGCGGTGCTGTTCTACGCGGCGCCGAACGTGAAGCTCGCCGGCTTTCGATGGGTGACGCCGGGAACAGTGTTCGCGGTCGTTGTCTGGCTCATCGCCTCGGCCGCGTTTGCCTTCTACGTGGCCAACTTCAGCTCCTATGACAAGACCTACGGCACGCTCGGAGGCCTGGTCATATTCCTGGTCTGGATGTGGCTCACCAATACGGCGCTGCTACTCGGCATGGAGCTCAACGCCGAACGCGAGCGCAGTCGCGAACTGCAAGCCGGCGTGCCCGGCGCCGAACGCGAGCTCCAGCTGGACGCTCGCAGCGCGCCGAAGGAGCAGAAGACGACATGACCGGATTCGGTGCGTCGGGCGAGCGCAACCGGCACCCGTCATCCACCGCGATCGACCTGATCGAGTGCTCAGCCCCGGCGCCCGCCCCCGGGTGTCGGACCTGCGCGGCGGGAAGGATGCAAAGCCGGCGGGCGCATCGCAATAGCTACCGAAGGGAGGCCGACAATGGCCGAGTTGCGCCAAGGCGGTGAGGACTCTGTGATGAGTGATCGCTCGATCGCCGATCTGCTGAAGCAGCTATCTGATCAGACCGCGACCCTGGTTCGCCAGGAACTGGATCTCGCGAAAGCCGAGCTCACGGCGAAGGGCAAGCAGGCGGGCTTGGGTGCCGGGATGTTTGGTGGCGCCGGGGTGTTCGCGCTCTATGCGGTTGGCGCGCTCACCGCGTGCTTGATCCTGGCCTTGAGCACCGCGATGGCGGGATGGCTCGCCGCGCTGATCGTCTCCGTCGTGTATGGCGCTGTCGCCGGCGTGCTGGCCTTAGCCGGCAAGAACAAGGTTCAGGCGGGCGTTCCACCTCTGCCCGAGCAGGCCGTCGAGAGTACGAAGGAGGACGTGCAATGGACAAGGCAGCGCGCGAAGGAAGGCCGCCAGTGAGCCGCACAGCCGACAACGGCGGCGATCAGCCGCAGTCGCCCGAAGAGCTTAAGCAAGAGATCCAGCAGACGCGGGAGGAGCTCGGAGACACGGTCGAAGCGCTGGCCGAGAAGGCAGATGTGAAGGCTCAGGCCAAGGATCGCATCACCAGCGTCAAACAAGCCGCGCAGGAGAAAAAGGCCGTGTTCATCGCTAAGGCCAGGCAAGGGGCACCCGAGTCAGCGGGGGCCGGCGCGCAGCAGGTCAGCTCCGCCGTCCAGGAAAAACCCCTGCCGTTTGCGGCCGGCGGGGCGTTCGCGATGGGGGTGCTCGTCGGCTGGCTGGCGGGTAGACGCTAGTCCGCGCATGAGCCCAACAGCGGATCCAGACGCGAGCCATCGGACAGAAAGTCGAGATGAAGCATGGGTAAGGTCGTCTTTCTCCCAGTCAGTATCGGCGGGGGCCTTCTCGCCGGGGTGATCGGAAAGAAGCTCTTCGGCCTGATCTGGGGCGCTATCGATGACCAGGAGCCGCCCCAACCCCAGCACCGCGATGTTCATGTCGGCAAGCTCGCGCTCGCCCTGGCGATCGACGGAGCCCTGGGCTCACTGGTCAAAGGATTCGTAGACCGCGGCTCGCGGCGTGTCTTCACACGTTTCACCGGCTCATGGCCCGGAGACGAAGCGCCGCAAACTGACTAGTGGCGGCGTCCCACTCTCCCCCGATGGCTACCTCGCGCACGAGCTGAGCGAGGATCTCGACGACCCTGGCCACCTGCTCGTGGTCAGTCAAGACGCCACCCCGAGCACGACCTACACAGTCTCCTACAGCGTCGCCGACGGCAACGGACACGTGTTTTTCGCTGGGAGCGAGAAGGTCACCGCGCCGCCCCCGAAGTAACCGCAGTATCCCGGACCGGTGGACCCCGCGGCGTCGATCTTGGGCGCCGCGGAGTCGTCCTTGGCGCCAGCCGTCAGCTCCGACGGCGCCGACGCTGACATCAAGGCCGCGGCTCTCGACGCGATGCGGCCGCCTCGGCGGTGGACGGCGGCGGCGCGCTGCCGTTTCTCAGATCGGGGCCTTCCAAATAACATGTACGGGCATGTCGGGCTCGCCGAGTGCGTCTTGAGGTTGGTGCCCAGCTGGGCGGCAATGCTCACCGCACTGGCGGTATGGAGGGGCCTGACGTCCACGGCTGAACCGGGTCGGCTTTGACCGGTCCGTTCCCTCCGAGGTCTGTCCGGGTGAGACGCGTGCAGGCCGACGCGCACGCGTTCTGGTTGCGCGCGCCCGGCTGCGGGGAGATCCGGACGGTCACGCTGCCCGAGCCGGGGCGGGACGACGTGACCGTGCGCACCCTGCGATCCGCGGTCAGCCGCGGCACCGAGACGTTGGTGTTCCGGGGCGGCGTGCCGCCGGGCGAGTACGCCGCCATGCGGGCACCATTTCAGGAGGGGGACTTCCCGGGGCCGGTCAAGTACGGCTACCTCAACGTCGGCGCCGTGGAGCAGGGACCGGCGCAGTTGTGCGGCCGCACGGTCTTCTGTCTCTACCCGCACCAGACTGCCTACGTGGTGCCGGCCAGCGCGGTGACCGTGGTGCCCGAGGGCGTGCCACCCGCTCGTGCCGTTCTCGCCGGCACCGTCGAGACCGCCGTCAACGCCCTGTGGGACGCCGCACCGCTCCTTGGCGACCGGGTCGCTGTCGTCGGCGCCGGGATGGTTGGCTGCTGCGTCGCACGCCTGCTGAGTCGGTTCCCGGCGGTGCAGGTCACGCTCGTCGACGTCGACGTCAGCCGGGCCGATGTCGCGGCAGCACTCGGCGTCGACTTCGCGCTGCCAGCCGACGCCGCCGACGGTCACGACCTTGTCGTGCACGCCAGCGCAACTTCCGCCGGGCTTCAGCGGTCGCTCGACCTGCTCGCGCCTGAGGGCACGGTCATCGACCTCAGCTGGTACGGCGACGTCGAGGTCCGGCTCTCGCTGGGTGGCGCATTCCACTCGCGCCGCCTCGGCATCCGCGCCAGCCAGGTCGGCACCCTCTCCCCGGCCCGCGGAGGAGGCCGCACGACGGCCGACCGGCTCGCGCTCGCGCTCGACCTACTGCGCGACCCTGCGTTCGACGCGCTCCTCACCGGGCAGTCCCGCTTCAGCGAGTTGCCCGGCGTGATGGCCCGGCTGGCCGCGGGGAGCCTGCCGGCGCTCTGCCACACCATCACCTACGACCGGGAGTAGATCCGTGTTCAGCGTGACCGTGCGCGATCACATGATGATCGCCCACAGCTTCCACGGGGAAGTATTCGGGCCTGCGCAGCGCCTGCACGGCGCGACGTACGTCGTCGACGCCACGTTCCGGCGCGCGGCCCTCGACGCCGACAACGTCGTGGTTGACATCGGTGCAGCGGCTGAGGCGCTGCGCGCTGTGGTGGCCGCGCTCACCTACCGCAACCTCGACGACGAGGCCGCCTTCGCGGGCATAAACACCTCCACAGAGGCGCTCGCCCGGGTGGTCGCAGATCGGCTTGCCGAGAGGGTGCACGCCGGCGCCCTGGGCGACACTGCTCGGGAGCTCGACGGCCTGGTCGTCACGCTGCACGAGTCGCACATCGCCTGGGCGAGCTACGAGCGGCCGCTGTGACCGCGGTGCATGTCGTCGTCCCCGACGGCGTCGACGACCCGGCCCGGCCGAGCGGAGGCAACACCTATGACCGCCATCTCTGTCGCGGGCTCACCTCGATCGGCTGGTTGGTGCACGAGCACACCGTACCCGGCTGCTGGCCGCGACCCGACGCAGCATCGTTGGCCGCCCTCGCCGGCGTCGTCGAGCGGATCCCCGACGACGCCGTCGTGCTGCTCGACGGACTGGTCGCCTCGACGGCCCCCGAGGTGCTGGTGGGGCAGGCGCGCCGGTTGCGCTTGGTCGTGCTCGTGCACATGCCGCTGGGTCACCGCCCGGGAGATCACGGGGGCGACGATGCCTGGAGGCGGGAACGCGCGGTCCTCTCGGTCGCCGCCGCGGTCGTCGCAACCAGCGCGTGGACCCGGCACCGGCTGCTGGAGCTGTACCCGTTGGCTGCCGGCCGGGTGCACGTCGCCGAGCCCGCGGTCGACTCCGCCGCCCTCGCAACCGGAACTGCGGCCGGTGGGGCCCTGCTCTGCGTCGCGGCGGTGACCTCCGACAAGGGCCACGACGTGCTGCTCGATGCGCTGGCGGCGGCCACGGACCTGTCCTGGCATTGCGTGTGCGTCGGCAGCCTGGACCGCGACCCGCCATTCGTGGAGGATCTCCGGCGGCGATCAGAGAACGGCGGGCTGGCCGGTCGCGTGTACTTCACGGGGCCGCGGACCGGAGCCGATCTCGACCGCAGCTACGCCGCCGCGGACCTGATGGTGCTGCCATCGCGCGCCGAGACCTACGGCATGGTCGTCACCGAGGCTCTGGCCCGTGGCCTGCCGGTCGTGGCAGCCAAGGTCGGCGGGCTGCCGGAGGCCCTCGGTCATGGCGCCGACGGGATCCAACCGGGGCTGCTGGTCCCGCCGGACGACCCGGAGGCACTCGGCGCCGCGCTCCGCGCCTGGCTCGTGGACGCCGAGCTGAGGGGGCGGTTGCGCCGGGCCGCCTGCGAGCGGCGCGAGTCGCTCTGCGGGTGGTCGACCACCGCGTCGGTCCTCGCAGGTGTCCTGGCCGGAGCGTCTCGATGACCGTTGAGAGCATCCGGGTCAGCCCGGGATGGCTTGCCCTCCGCGAGCCTGCTGACGCCGCGGCCCGTGCCTCCGACCTCGTCGAACACCTCGGGCGACGCCTCCCGGCAACCGGCCGCCCGGTGATCCACGACCTCGGCTGCGGCAGCGGGGCGATGGGCCGCTGGCTCGCGCCCCGCCTGCCCGGGCCGCAGCACTGGGTGGTGCACGACCGGGACTCAGACCTGCTGCTTCTCGCCGCCGCCGACCCCCCCGGCCGGGCCTCCGATGGGGCCGCAGTCACCGTCGAGGCCAAGCAGTCCGACATCACCCGGCTGCAACCGGGCGACTTGGCCGATGCATCCCTGATCACTGCCTCGGCCCTGCTGGACCTGCTGACCGAGGACGGTCTGGCCGGGCTGGTCAAGGTCTGTGCCGGCGCCGGATCTCCGATCCTGCTTACCCTGTCCGTCCTGGGTCGCGCCGACCTGACCCCAGCCGATCCACTGGACCGCCGCGTGGCCGCCGCATTTGATGCCCATCAGCGCCGCACGACGATGGGGGGCCGCCTGCTCGGCCCGGACGCGGTCGCGCTCGCCGCGGAGGCGTTCGGCCGCCTGGGAGCCGATGTCCTCGTCCGGCCCAGCCCGTGGCGACTCGGCGCCTCGCAGGCCGACCTTACGGCTGAGTGGTTCATCGGGTGGGTGGGTGCCGCGTGTGAGCATCAGGTCGAGCTGGCCGCCGAGACCGCCCTCTACACACCCCGACGTCTGGCCGAGGCAGCAGCCGGACAGCTCGCGGTCACGGTGGGCCACGCCGACCTGTTGGTCCTGCCTGACGGAGCGCCCTCCACGCCGACCAGCCCGATTGAGCTCCTCGGTCAGTCGGTCTGGAACCGCGGCGAGAGCGCATAGCGCAGGAGCACCACGTCGCCGATCTGGCGGACCCCGCACAGGCTCGCGCGCCGGCCGGGGTTCCAGGGGAAGCGGCCGTCGCTCACGAACCGCGGTGCCCGGGAGTCGCCGATAAAGAAGGGAGCGACGACCAGCTGCAGCTCGTCGACGAGGTTGTCAGTCAGAAACTGGGTGTGCACCTTGCCGCCGCCCTCGACCATCAGCCGCTGCACGCCGCGGGCGCCGAGGTCCTCACTGATCCTGCGCATCTCGACCGGCTGGCCACCGTCGACCACGGTCGCCACCGGTCCGAGTCGCGAGCGGGCGTCGACCACCCGCGCGCTTGTGCAGTAGACGAGCTTCTCGGTGTCGCCGGTGGTGAAGAAATCGGCGCAGGCGTCCAACTCCACCCGCTCGGTCACGGTGACCTTCATCGGCGACGGCGTCAGCCCACGAGCCGTCCGCTCCTGGCGGCGCGTCTGCGAGCGCACCAGCAGCCGTGGGTTGTCGTTGCGCACGGTGGCCGCGCCGACCAGGATTGCGTCGCAGGAGGCGCGCACCGCGTCGACCCGGTCGAAGTCGGCGTCGTTGGACAGCTCGAGGCGCCGCGGCGCCGCGCTACCGAGGTAGCCGTCGATCGACATACCGCAGCTCAATAGGGTGTAGGGGCGGTCAGGCATGGGCGGCTCCCTCCCGGAGCGGCGGTTCGGTCCGCCCCGCAGACCGGGTACGACGGCACCATGTCACCACGAGGACGGCGGCACCCGGCAGGCTGGCGGCCAGCACCATGATGCCGTAGACCACGGCGGTGGCAACCCCTCGTTGCGCACCAAGGCCAGCCGCCCCAAACGCCCATGCCGTGACGCCCTCGCGCGGCCCCCAGCCACCGACGCTGGGCAGCACCATAGCCAGCATCACAAGCAACGCTATCGGCAGCATCCGAGACGGTGCCGCGGTGCTGCCAGCGGTCCGCGCGGCAATCAGGAAGGTGAACGCGTGGCCGCCGACGACCAGCGCAGATGCGAGCGCGATGCCTAGCCACGCCCTCCGGGCGAGCAGCCCGTCATGGATGTCGCGGGCCGCTGCGCGCCGGACGCGTGACCACGCAGAACGACCGCCACCGGGGCGCGTCCGAGCCACGAGCACGAGGCCGATCACCGCCATGACGGCCGCGATCGCCACCAGCGGCATAACCGAGTGCACGGGCGACGGCAGCGCGAGGAGGACGACGAGGGTCAGGAGCATCTGCACAACCTGCCCGGCGGACCGTTCCCACACCACGGCCCGCATCGCGCGGCCGACATCGCTCACGTCGCGACCGTGGCTGACCCCGCGGTGGACGTCGCCCAGGATCCCGCCGGGGAGCGTGAGGTTGAGGAACAGCGACCGGTAGGACGCCGCCACCGCCGCGGGCAGCGACAGGCCGACACCGAGGCCACCGGCCACGATCTTCCACCGCCAGGCACAGCAGACCGTGGTCAGCACCGCGAGGCCTGCCGCTGCCGCCAGCGCCCGACCGTCGACGGTGCGAACGCCGTCCAGGAACGGGCCCACGCCCAGGCGCCAGACCAGGACGGTGAACACCGCGGCGGAGCCGACGAGGCGCCCCCACGTCCATACCGTCCGGCTCATGCCGGCGCCCGATCTGCTCGAGGGTGCTGCCATCGGGCTAGCGCGGACCGGCTGTGATGCTGGCACCACGGCGACTCGAAGACCGACGCAAAGACCCGCGCGAACACGATCGTCAGCGGCAGCACCAGAGCCAGCGAGACGACGAAGGCCGGTACACCCTGGTGAATTCGGCCGGCTACGATCTTCTCGTAGACGACGACAACAATCGGGCCGTGTGTCAGGTACAGGCTGTAGGACGACGAGCCGAGGCTGCGTATTGGCCGCGCGTCGAGCAAGCGCAGGAGAGGGACCGGACGGCCGGTGGCCAGCGCGGCCATCAGGCACGCGACGGCTGGACCGAGCGCGAGGTCGAACCAGAACAGGTGGTCGAGCGTCCACACCGAACCCTGCCACAAGATGGTCGCGAGCACGGGCGCGGCGGCGGCGAGCGCGAGCCAAGCCCACGGCCAGGACCGGCGAGCACCGCTGGCGCCCACGATGCCGGCGGTCAGGACGCCGACCGCGAACAGCGCGACGAGGTCGGGCGGGGACTGGATCACGAAGTCGTGCAGTGCCGAGACGTGCGGACCGACGACCCCAACCGCCGCCACGACGAGAGTGACGGTGGCGACCATGACGATCGCGCCCCACCGGCGCACCATCAGGAGCAACAGAGGGAACAGGACGTACAGCTGGGCCTCGACGGCCAGCGACCAGAACGCTCCGTTGGGGCTATGCGCACGGACGAGGTTCTGCACCAGCAGACCGTTGACGAGAACCGACTTCGCGTCGGGCACGCCCTGGCCGGGCGCAGGAACGATCAGCCACGCCACGGCGAGGCTGAAGACGAGAGCCGCCCAGTACGCCGGGAGGATGCGCCGGGCCCGCCGGTGCGCAAACGGGGCAACCCCGTCCAGTCGCCAGCCGTGGCGGGCCGGCGACAGGGCCAGCGAGAAGCCCGACAGCACGATGAACACGACGACGGCGAAGCGTCCGTAGATGAACCAGCCGGCCCAGAACGGTGCCCGGTCCACCGGGTAGCCGGGGAATGCCCGCAAAAAGACGTGGTTCACCACCACGAACAGCGCGGCCAGGCCCCGGAGGCCGTCCAGCCCAGCCAGCCGCTGTCCCGGCGAACTGGCGACTGCAGGTAGCCGGGCTACTTCCGCGCCGCGGCTCGGCTCGGGCACGCGAATCTCGGACCCCGGTGTCAGATCCACATTCACGGCGAGCTACCGGGGCGCCGGTTGCGGGCCGAATGCGCTGAGGAAACGGTCGCGGAAAGCGCTCATCGGCCAGACCGGCGCTTGCCGGCTGGGCCGCAGGCCGGTCCCCCACCCCCAGCCTCCGATCCGGCTCAGCACCGCCGGGTCGTGGGCGATGATCGAGATCGGCACGTCGTGACTCGTGGTCTCCCCGCTGACGATCGGCAAGGGCTGCTCGTCACCCACGGCGATGAGCACGAGATTCTTGTCGCCATAGTGCTGCACGAAGGAGATCAGGGTGTTCAACGAGTAATCGATCGACCGGCCATAGGCCGCCTTCACGCGTGTGGGGTTGCTCCAGAACGCCCCTGTCTCGTGGTCCATCGGAATGCGGTTGAAGACCGAGCCGTTGCCGACGTCGCGCCAGTCGATCATCTGCGGGATGCGGTTCCACGGCATGTGGCTCGACACCGTGTCGACTTCCGCGAACAGCGGACGGCGGGGGGTTTTCGCGAGCTCGAGGCGGCGCAGAGCCGAGAAGAGATACTCATCGGGCATCGGCGCGTAGGTGAAAGTGGGGCCGCGATAACCGATGTCACGCCGGTCATAGAGCTTGTCGTAGTGGTAGAACGAAGACCCCTGCGGCCAGGGGCGGTCGTCGGCTGGCGCGTCGTCGACGGTCCGCCATCCAGCCCGCTTGAATGCGTCGCTGACCGTGAAGCGGTTGGTGGTGACAAGCTGGTTGTAGCGCCGTTGGCTGTTGACCCAGACGCCCGACTGCAGGCTGGAGTGCGCCAGCCAACTGATGCCGCCGAACGTCGACGAGGTGACAAAGGCGCTCCGAGCGGCGAAGCCGGCGGCCTGCAGTCGCTTGGTTACCTGGTCTAGAACAGCATCGACCTCGGGCGAGAAGGAGGCGCCCTGTACCGCGCGCTGGCCGTAGGCCTCCACGAACACGAGCAGGACGTCCTTGCCGCGCAGACCGGTCAGCAGCTGGCTGCCCGGGGTGTAGCGGAAGCGGTCGTGCCTGATCTCGCTGGCGAAGATCCCCTGGTCCTGGATGTCGGCCCGCACCGTATGTACCTCGTCGACGACGAGGGCGGCGGCGCTCGTGGAGGCGATGGGGAAAGGGGAGACGAGCTGCGCACCGAACACCCAACAGAGCACCCAGACAACGCCGAGCGCCGTGACGGCCCGCAGCGACCACCGGCGGTGACCGGCCGCGACCCGAGTCAGCCGAAGGACCGCCAGGGTCGTGAGCACGAGGAGGGCGACCGCGCCCACCACCACGCCGACGACGACCAGATTCGCCTGCGTCCGACCGATCGCGGCGCGCAGCGTCTCGATGCCGACCCCAGCGTCGCTCAAGTCTCCAAGGGGGTCAAACGGCCGGTCGAAGGTTATGAAGAACCCGATGTCAAGGATCTTCAAGATGACGACCAGGGCCAGAGCCGGTCCGACCAGGCCGGCCAGGATGCGGCGAGTAGTGGCGGGCAGAACGAGGGCCAGGGCGATGAGGACGAGGCCCTCGAGCGGGAGCCTCACGAACGCGGTCGGCGTGAGACCACTCGGCTGGTCCGGAGCGACGAGCGCAGCCCACACGAGCAAAACGGCGAGGATCGTCAGCACTGCGGCAACGATTGTTCGTCCGCGTCCGCGTCCGGGGCTGGCGGGAGTGGCGACTGCGAGCCTGGCGATTGGGTCCGAAACCGCCGCCATTTGCGGGCGCGGGCCGCGCCGGTGACTCCGCAGCCACCACACGTCGCGTCCGAAAGACTCGGCAAGCAGGACGAGGGCCACGACGAGGGCGGCCTGGGTCAGAGCCCGCGGCAGGACGTCTGCGACCGCGCTGGTCAGCACAATCCCCTGCGTCGCAGCGACGACCTTGCGCCAGTAGCGCGGCGGCAGCGGCTCGCGCATCCATGAGAGCGGCCATCCGGCGGCGAGGAACACGTAGCGTGCCGCGCCGACCGCGAGCACCCACGCGCCGACCGAGCGCGCGACATACACGCTGAGGATGAGGATCAGGAACGCGTCGACCTCGGCGTCGAAGTGCGCGCCCAACGTCGCCGTCGTCCTTGTCCGCCGGGCGACCCATCCGTCGACCGCGTCCAGCGCGAGCGCGAGCGCCGTGAGTGACACCAGCAGCGTGACGGGGGCGGACTGGTCGAACGAGTCCGCGATCAGCGCCGCCACGCCGATGGCGAGCGTGGCCCGAGCAAGGGTTACCCAGTCGGCCGGGCCCAGCCGGTCAGCGCTGTAGCGGCAGAGGCCGCGCGCCAGTGCCGCATTCGTGATCACCGCGCAGGTGGCGCCGACGACCCAACCGGCAGGGTTGAGGCCGACGCCGGTAAGGCGGACGGTTCCCGCGAGCACAGCGAACAGCAGCACCTGGGCGATCAGCACGGTCGCCGGTCCGGTTTCAACCATTCGCATCGAGCGTTCACCGGAGATGCGCCACCGGGCCGCCGGGGAGCCGCCCGCTTGCCGGAGATCCCCCAGCCCTGGGGGAGCGGGGTGCGTAGCTCCTTCACTGCCAGCGGCGGCCAGAACCCGACGCAGGCCGCCATGCCGCAGGACAGGTGGGGCCCCGTCTCGGGGCGAGAGGCGGTCGAGCAATGCGCTTCCTAGCCTCGACGGCGGCCGTGTTGCCGACCGGGGCATTCTTGACCGCCTTGCTCGTCGGCTTCGTCACCGCGACCGCCGCCGTAGCGGTCGTCGCTCCGAGCGCCGCGACCGCAACGGCTGCTGCGTGCTTGCTTCACACCGACCATGACGCCCGCGCCATGCCAAGCCTTCCCGGCTGGGGATGACATCCTGCGGGGCGTGAACGACGCGCTACGCCGAGCACCGGGGCGAGTTGCCCCTACGGCGGACCACCGACCGGGGGTGTAGAACAGCCGTGAAGCAGGACGAGCGCGCTCGGTTCGTCCGGGCCCTCCAGCGAGCCCGTGTGTCGGCGTACGCTCCCGGCGAGTTCATCGAGCAGGAGGGCTTCATGCGCGCCGGAGAGATTCGGGCCCTGGCCGGTCAGGCCGGCATTGCCCCCGGGGTCTCCGTGCTGGACCTGTGCTGCGGAGTTGCCGGGCCGGGCCGGTTCATCACCCAGGAGCTGGGTTGCACCTATCTGGGGGTGGACTTCAGCCCCAGCGCTCTCGACATCGCACGTGAAAGCGCTGGCGACCTTCCCTGTCGCTTCGAGCTCT
>JAXDGI010000071.1:0-69835 GCA_034665145.1 Solirubrobacteraceae bacterium | reverse complement strand
ACGTTGACGATCTTGCGAAACACCTCGCGGCCCTCTTCTCGCTCCTGCTTGGCCGGCTCACGCATGTGGGGGGCGACGGCGCGGCACATGCGGAAGGGGACCACGGTGTGGATGTCGAGCATGCGCTGAAACCAGTCGTCGCTCATCTTGTGGATGGGCGCGTCCAGGGTGTAACCGGCGTTGTTGATGAGGATGTCGACCTGGCCCCACTCGTCGATCACCTTCTGGACAAGCTCATCGGGCACACCGGGCTTGGTCAGGTCCCCGGCAAAGACCAGGGTGTCGCCCTCGATCTCGTTCGCCGTCTGCTCGGCGACATCGCCGTCGAGGTCGTTGATCAGCACCCTGGCGCCGTGCTCGGAGAGCAGTTCCGCCGTGGCCCGCCCGATACCGCGGGCCGATCCCGTGACGATCGCCACCTTGCCGTCGAGCACTTTCATTGCCTACCGCCTTGTCTGCGTGGTTGTAAGGGCCGGGCCAGGTCGACTGGCCCGGTGGCGCGGGACCGGGAAGCCCGGTGGCGCCGTGGGCATTCTGCCAATGCGGGTAGGGTGAGCAGCGATGACCGCGTCAGAGTGGCTTGCCGCCTACGCCGAGCGGCTCGGGGTCCCGGCTCCCGCGCAGGAGGATGTCGACGCAGTGCTGGCCCTGGCCGGGGTCGCGGCGCACGCCTCCGAGCGGATCGCCGCGCCGCTGGCGTGCTGGCTGGCCGCCCAGGCCGGCGTGGACCTCGAGCGGGCCATGACGGTCGCCCGGGAGGTGAGCACGGATGCCTGAGGCCTCAGGCCGCGACCGTGAGATCGTCGTCTACGGGGCCAGCGGATTCACCGGCGCCCTGACCGCGGAGTACCTGGCCCGCACCGCGCCGGGCCTGCGCTGGGCTCTGGCCGGTCGCAACCAGAGCAAGCTCGAGGCCGTCCGCCACCGGCTGGCCGCAATCGACCCGGCGCTGTCGACGTTGCCGCTGCTCAAGGCAGAGGCCGGCGATCCGGAGTCGCTGCGGGCGATGGCCGCCTCAACCCAGGTGGTCATCACGACCGTCGGGCCCTATCTGAACTATGGCGAGCCGGTGGTGGCCGCCTGCGCGGCTGCCGGGACCGACTACGTCGACCTAACCGGGGAGCCCGAGTTCGTCGACCGGATGTGGCTCGGCTACCACGCTGAAGCGCACCGAACCGGAGCGCGGCTCGTGCACTCGTGTGGCTTTGACTCGATTCCTCACGACCTGGGCGCGCTGTTCACCGTTCTCCAGCTGCCCGAGGGAGTCCCGTTGCGGGTGGAGGGCTTCGTGCGCGCCGGGGGCACGTTGTCGGGAGGCACGTTTCATTCGGCGGTGACCGCCATGGGGCGGTTGCGCCAGAGCCGCCAGGCCGCGGTCGAGCGCAAGCGCGCCGAGCCGCGCCCGCAGGGCCGGCGGGTGGGAGGCATCGTCGGTCCGCCCCGGCGGGTCGAGGAGGCCGGCGGGTGGGTCCTGCCGATGCCGACGATCGACCCCCAGGTCGTGCTGCGCTCAGCGGCCGCGCTGGACCGATACGGGCCGGACTTCCGCTACGGCCATTACCTGACCGTCAAGCGCCTACCCGTGGCGGCCGGGCTGGTCGGCGGGCTCGGCACGATGGTCGCCCTGGCCCAGCTGCCGCCGACCCGCAAGCTGATGCTCAAGCTCAAGGATCCCGGCGACGGTCCCTCGCCCGAGCAGCGCGAGTCCGCCTGGTTCAAGGTGCGCTTCCTCGGGGAGGGCGACGGCTCGCGGGTCGTCACCGAGGTGGCCGGGGGCGACCCGGGGTACGGCGAGACCTCCAAGATGCTGGCCGAGACGGCTCTGTCGCTGGCCCGCGACGACCTGCCGCCGACCTCGGGGCAGGTGACGACGGCAGTGGCCCTGGGTCAGTCCCTGATCGATCGCCTGAGCGCGGCCGGCATCAGCTTCACCCGGGTGTCATAGGGTTATTCGTGGCGCTGACCCCGGTCGAGGCGATTGACACTACGGTCGGGGTGTTCGGCGAACATCCCGGCTTCCGGGCCCTGCACGCCCGGGGAGTGATCTGTCGCGGGACGTTCACGCCCAGCGGCGAGGCGAGTGCGTTATCGCGCGCCGCGCATCTGGCCGGGCCCGAGGTTGCCGTCACCGCGCGCTTCTCCAACGGCGGAGGCAATCCCAAGCATCCGGACTGGGCGCCGGATCCGCGCGGGCTGGCCGTCAAGTTCTATCTCCCCGACGGGTCGCGAACCGACATCGTGGCCGTCTCGTCACCGCTGTTTCCGTGCCGCACCCCGGAGGGGTTTGTCGAGTTGCTCCGTGCCCAGGCCGCCGGCCCGGCGGCCGCCTGGAAATTCCCCCTGTTTCTCCGTCACCATCCCGAGGCGATCCGGGTCCTGCCCCGGGTCACATCGACGCTGGCCCCTCCGGCCGGCTATGAGCGGATCCCCTACTACGGGCTGCACGCCTTCCGCTGGCTTGATGGGGACGGTGGTTCACGCTGGGTCCGCTACGAGCTGCGACCCGCGGCTGGGGTCGCGCGGCTGACTCCGTGGGCGGCTCGGCGGCGCCCGCGCGACTATCTGCAAACCGGCATTGCCGAGCGTCTCGCCGCCGGCCCGGTGATCTTCTCGGTCCAGATTCAGATTGCCGAGCCGTCTGATCCGGTGGACGATCCGAGTGCCGCCTGGCCGCGAACCCGGCGCCGGGTGACCGTGGGCACGCTGTCGCTGACCGGCCTCGACCACGAACGCGACCAGGGCGACGACGTGCTCGTCTTCGATCCTTCGCGCGTCACCGACGGGATCGAATGCTCCAATGATCCCGTCCTGGCCTTCCGGCCCCCGGCCTACTCGGAGTCCGTGCGCCGCCGGATGGCCGCGCGGTGAGCGGCGCGGCGCCGGCGGTCGGGTTCGCCTCACCGGCGCTGGCCGCGGTGTGAGCGCCCCGGGGAACGGGGGCGGGACAGACCTGCGGCGTGACGGCGCGGCCGCCCTGGAGTGGGCCGCCACCTATCTCGAGCGGGTGGGCGACCTTCCGGTGCTGGCCACGGTGGCGCCCGGAGAGATCAGCGCCCGTCTGCCCACCTCCGCCCCCGAGAGGGGCGAGCCCTTCAGCGCTGTCCTGCGTGACCTGGACGAGGTGCTGCTCCCGGGCGTGACCCACTGGCAGCACCCCCGCTACTTCGCCTACTTCGCCACGAGTGCGGCCGAGCCGGCCATCCTGGCCGAGCTGCTGGCCGCCACGCTGAACTCGGTGGCCATCCTCTGGCGGACCGCGCCGGCCGCGACGGAACTCGAGGGCGTGGTGCTGCGCTGGGTGGCCGAGCTGCTCGGGCTGCCCTTGGACTGGCATGGTCACATCGAGGACAGTGCGTCGACCTCGACCTTCGCGGCGCTGATCGCCGCACGCCAGGCCACCGGTCGCGATGTGGTCGTGTGCTCCCAGCAGGCCCACTCGTCGGTGGCCAAGGGCGCCCGGATGCTCGGGCTGCGGCTCGTCACCGTCGAGTGTGATGCGCAGTTCCGGATGCGGGTCGACAGCCTGCCCGATCTCCGCGAGGCGGCCGCGGTCGTGGCCACGGTGGGAACAACGGCCACGACCTCGGTGGATCCCGTGGCTGCGGTGGCCGACGCGTGCTCTCAGGCCGGGACCTGGCTGCACGTCGACGCCGCCTACGCGGGCACGGCCATGGTCTGCCCGGAGTTCCGCTGGGCCTTTGACGGTGTCGAGCGGGCCGACTCGGTCGTGGTCAACGCCCACAAGTGGATGCTCACGCCGATGGACTGCTCGCTGCTGTGGTCGTCTAAGCCCGAGGCTTTGCGGGGGGCGTTTTCGCTGATCCCTGAGTACCTGCGCACGCCTGACGCCGAGGATGCGCTGTCCTTGAGCGAATACGGCCCGGCGCTGGGGCGGCGCTTCCGGGCGCTGAAGCTGTGGGCGGTGCTGCGCTGCTTCGGTCGTGCCGGGCTGATGGAGCACGTGCGCCGCGGGGTGGAGCTGGCGGCGTCGTTTGAAGGGTGGGTGGCTAAGGATGAGGACTGGGAGCTGTGCGCGCCGCGGCCGTTCTCGGTGGTCTGCTTCCGCCTGGCCGGGGTGGATGATGACGTCAACCGGACGCTGTTGGAGCGGGCGAACGATTCGGGGGAGATCTTCCTGTCTCACGCGCTCCTGAACGGCCGCTACGTGTTGCGTCTGGCCGTGGGCCAGATGAGCACCACCCTCGCGGATGTGGAACTGGCCTGGTCGGTGCTGCGGCGGGAGGCCGCTGCGCTTAAGTGACGTTGTGCGCACAGAATTGTCACGTCGCGTGACCCACGTGTCACGCGATCGGTGCCAGCGTTGGGGGGATGGGTGACTCGAAGAGATTTGGCGACCGTGACGGTCGCGGTTTCTCTTTGAGTGAGGTGGCCGGGGAACAGTTCGGGATGATTTCCGACGAGCAGCTCCTAGCCCTCGGGTGGACTCGAAAGGAGGTTCAGGGGCAGGTCAGGCGTGGGACTCTGCATCTCGAGTACCGCGGCGTGTATTCGGTTGGCCATCGACGGGTGGTCACTCACGCGCGGCTTCTCGCGGCCTTGCTGAGCTGTGGTGATTCCTCCTTCCTCAGCCACCGAACCGCCGCCGCCGTGTGGGGGCTGCGGGCTGTGAACACCCGGCGCATTGAGGTCACGGTGCCCGGGAGGCGCCTCGGACCCAGGGCGGGGATAGTGATTCACCAGTCCTCCCAGCCAGACCCGACGGATTTGACCAAGCACAACGGACTCCGAGTGAGCTCGGTCTCGCGGATGCTGGTCGAGCTATCAAAGACCGAACGCCAGGCCGAGCTCAAGCGGCTCATCACGGAGTCGATCCGCAAGCACGCCCTTGACTTCACGGGGCTCGAACAGACGCTGGTCCGCCACGAGCGCCGCCCCGGCCTGGCCAAGTTGAGACAGGCCCTCCGGGACTACCAGCCGCGCGCGCACCGCAAGTCCAATCTGGAGCGCGCCTTTGACGAGCTGATCGCCGGCACCGACATCCCGCCGCCGCAGCGCAACATCTACATCAACGGCTGGGAGATCGATTGCTACTGGCCGGAATTCGGACTCGCGGTTGAGCTCGACGGGCGCAACTACCACTCCTCGCTGCAGGACATGGAGCGCGACCGGCGCAAGGACGCCGACCTGCTCCGGCTGCAGATCGGAAGCCTGCGCATCACCGATCTGCGCTTCGAGCTTGAGCCTGAGCGGATCCGGGCCGAGGTCCGCGAGCTCACCCGGCCCGAGCGTCGCCGTGACTCCGGGCGCGGGGCTACTTGAGCTCGGCCGATGTCTTGCCCAGCAGCTGCCGGGCAACGATCAGCAGCTGAATCTGCTGGGTGCCCTCGAACAGGTCGAGGATCTTGGCATCCCGGGCCCACTTCTCCAGCAGCTCACCCTCGGCGTAGCCGGTGGCCCCGCACAGGGCGACGCAGCGCAGCGCGAGGTCCGTGCCCACGCGGCCCGCCTTGGCCTTGGCCATCGAGGCCTGAAGGGAGTTGGGCTTCTTGTTGTCGGCCATCCAGGCCGCCTGCAGAGTCAGCAGGCGGGCGGCCTCCCAGTCGGCCTCCATGGCGATGAATTCGGCCGCGGCCGCGCTCTGCAGAGCCGGAGGCAGGTCATAGTCGATCTCGATGCCCGCTGACTCGAGCTGCTCGCGCGTGGCCTCCAGGCAGGCCCGGGCCACGCCGACGGCCATCCCCGCCACCAGCGGGCGCGTGTTGTCGAACGTCTGCATGACCCCGGAGAACCCGCCCTTCGGCGCAATCTCCGGATCACCGAGCAGGTTCTCCTTCGGGACCCGGCAGTCCTGCAGGAAGAAGTTGGCCGTGTCCGACGCCCGGATGCCGAGCTTGTGCTCCAACCGGTCGAGCTTCAGGCCCGGGTTGTCGCGCTCGACCACGAACGACTTGATTGCGGCCCGGCCCTGACTGCGGTCAAGCGACGCCCAGACGACGACCAACTCGGCGCGGTCCCCGCTGGTCACGTAGATCTTCTCGCCGTTGAGGACGTACTCGTCCCCGTCCAGCTTCGCGGTGGTGCGGATCGCCGCCGAGTCCGACCCCGCCTCGGGCTCGGTGATGGCCATCGCGGCCCACTTGCCACCGAAGCGGGCGAGCTGCTCCGGATTGGCCACCGCGGCGATCGCGGCCTGGCCGAGCCCCTGACGCGGCATGGCCAGCAGCAGGCCGACGTCGCCCCAGCAGAGCTCGATCAGACCGAGCAGCGAGGCCATGTTGGAGCCGTTGCGGTTGCCGCCCTCGCCCTTGGGCGGAGCGCCGTTGCCGCCGCTTCCCACCGTCCCGGCGCCGGCGCCGCCGAGAGCCCCGCTCTCGTTCATGCCATCGATGACCGCGGCGAGCATGTCGAGCTCCTTGGGGTACTCGTGCTCGGCGGTGTCGTACTTGCGGGAGTTGGGGCGGAAGATCTCCGTCGCCACCTGATGGGACTGGGCGACGAGACCGCCTAATTTCCTGGGGAGCTCGAGGTTGATCATCGTGGTGTCGGGGGTGGGAGGCGGGAGCTCATCAGACGAGCAAAGCCCCCTCCATCAGGCCGGCGGCGCGCAGGTCGCGGTACCAGCGCTCCACCGGATGCTCCTTGACGAAGCCGTGTCCGCCCAGCATCTGGACGCCGTCAGAGCCGATCGTCATGGCCCGATCGGTGCACAGCCGTCGGGCCAGCGCGACCTCGCGTGAGAACGGCTTGCCCTGATCGACGAGGCCGGCGGCCCGGTAGGTGGTCAGGCGTAGGCCGTCGAGCTCGATGGCCATGTTGGCCACCGTGAAGGCGACCGCCTGGCGATTGGCGATGGGCTCCCCGAAGGCCTTGCGCTCTTTGACGTAGTCGCTGACGTAGGCCAGCGTGGCCTGCCCGGTACCCACAGCCAGCGCAGACCAGGCCAGGCGGCCCAGTTGGATGCACTCGGTGAAGACCGAGCGCTCGCCGCCGCCGAGCAGTGCGGTGGCCGGCAGCTGGACCTCCTCCAGGATGAGCCGGCCGGTGGCGGCGGCGCGGATACCCATCGCGGGTTCAGCCTCGATCGAGATGCCGGCCGTGCCCGGCTCCACGATGAACAGAGAGGGGCCATCCCCCGGAAGATCGGCGGCGATCACGAACAGCTCGGAGTCGGCCGCGCGGGGCACGAGCGCCTTGACGCCGTCCAGGACGTAGCCGCCGCCGGCCTGGCGGGCGGTCGTCGACAGGGCAAAGGGGTTGAACAGCGGACCGGGCTCCATCACCGCGAGCGCGGCGGCCGGAACGCTCTCGCCCACGAACTCGGGCAGGTAGGTGGCCTGCTGTTGCTCATCGCCCCACAGGCTGATCGCGGTCGACACCGCGGCCGGGGCCAGGCAGGCGACGGCGATGCCCATGTCGCCCTGGGCCAGGGCTTCGCTCATGAGCACTGTGGTGGTGGCGGAGCGCTCCTGTACGGCGCCCCCGAGTTCTTCGGGAACACCGACCATGGACAGGCCAAGCTCGTTGGCCTGAGCGAGCAGGTTGGGCGGGGCGGCGCAGTCGGCATCGGCCGACTCGGCGACCGGCCGCACGCGGGCCAGGGCGAAGTCGCGTGTGGAATCCCGCAGCATCAACTGCTCGTCGGACGGCGTCAGATCGAAAAGATCGCTGGACCGCGCCGACGGCTGGCGAGCCGGACGGGATAGGCGTTGGGCGGCGGCAAAGGTACGTCCCGCGCGGGCGGCGGTGCGACCGGTGGTCTTGCTCGCCTGGTGCAGGAGGCTGACGACCGGGTCGCGCAGGCCGAGTCGATCGATCGCCCCGGAGGAGGCGAACCGGTTCAGGGCGCGCAGACCAACGGCCATGCTCCGCCCGGCGATATTCGGGTCCGGCGCCATCTGCCAGCACCGTAGCACGAACTGTTGTGACGTCGTTCCGTGTAAAGGTGAACGACGCTGTACATCTAATGTCCCGATTCACAGATTCGGTGGCAGTCTCGCGGCGTCTGGACGCGCCTGACTGACCGCGATGACCCCGCCGGACCACCAGTACGACTTGGGTCATCGCCGTCGGCCAGCCACGCCCAGCCACTCCCGAGCCTGCTCACGAATTTCCGACTCACGACACCAGAGCGGCTCAGTCGTCGCCGGCAGCGGCCCAGGTCGCGCCCGCCGGGAACAGGGCGCCGAAGGCGAGAACAATGAAGGCGAGCAGGCACGGGACGCCGATGACATGGGCGAGCGGAGCGTCGGCCAGGTTGAGCAGTCCGATCCCGGCGATCAGGCAGGCGCCGGCCAGCCGGGCGAGCAGGCCGGGGGCGAGCCCGCCCCGCGGCGCGGAGCCGGGCGCAGGTTCGGTTGCCCGGGACTGGGGTGGGGCGGCCGGCTCGCCGAGGGCGCCTCCGAGGAACAGGCGAAAGAGAAGCCCCAGCGACGGAAACAGGAGCACCGCGCCGGCCAGGACGGCGACCGTGACCGCGACCAGCACGTCGTGGGGCGCCGCCGCCTGAGCCAGGGTGAGCCCGGGCAGGATCACGGGCTCCTGGGCGAGGCCCCAGGCGGCGATGACCGCAGCCACCGCAGCCGCCGCCGTGTAGCGCGAGGCCTCGTAGTGGCGAGCGACGAGCAGCCCCAGCGTGGCCAGCCCGGCCAGCGCCGAGCAGATCACCACCACGAGGGGAACGCCCGATGTGAGGGCGGAAAACAGCCGATGGTCATCGCTGGAGACCACGATGAGTCCGACCGCGGCCATGGCTCCGGCCACGAGGCCCGCGCCCACCCCCCGCGTGCGCATCTGGCCTTCGAGGCCGGGGATATCGTGTCGCGCGGCGTCGGCGGCCAGATAGACCGCGGCCAGGTAAGCCGACACGGCGACCGCGAGCACGCCGATCACCACCGGAACCGGGCTCAGCCAACTCGAGATGAGTGAACCGGAGGCGTTGCCGACGGGAACGCGGCGGGCGGCGATGGCGCCGACGACCAGACCGAGGCTGAACGGCGTGATGATCGAGGACACGCCCGTGATCGATTCGATCACGTGCAGCTCGCGCGGATTGGACGCCGCCGAACGCAGGGCATAGGCCGCGCCCCGGAAGACGATTCCGATCGCCGCCGCGAACAGCGGCAGCTCGAGCGTCGACGCGGTTGACCCGAAGGCCACCGGATACGCGGTCCACAGCACGGTGAGGACGAAGATCAGCCACACGTGGTTGGCCTCCCAGACCGGCCCCATCGAGTGGTGGGCGTGATCGCGCAGCTCGTCGGCGCCCTCGCCGCGGCCAGCGGCCAGCTGCCAGAAACCGGCCCCGTAGTCCGCGCCGCCCAGGACGACATACAGGACCAGTCCGCCCAGGATGAAGATCATCGGGACGTCGTACAGATGCACCTAAACCACCGCTTTCTTGACTTCGGCCAGCGGCATCCGGCTCAGGCGGCGCAGGATCCAGGCCGTCGCCGTGGCCAGGGTCAGGTAGACGATGACCAGGGTCGCGTAGCCGACGGGAATCCCGCGGGCGGCGGTGACCGCCTGGGCGGTGAGCATCACGTGGTAGACAACCCACGGCTGGCGCCCCACCTCCGTCGTCACCCAACCGGCGATGAGCGCCACCACCGATAAGGGCCCGGCCAGGATCACGGCCCGGTAGAACCAGATGGACTCGGGCGGGCGGCCCCGCCGCCAGCGCACGGCCACGAAGAAGACGCCGAGCAGCGCGAGCAGGGTGCCGATCCCGATCATCGTCTGGAAGGCCACGCGGACCACGTTGACCGGCGGCTGGCGCGAGGCGGGCACCGTGTCCAGTCCCTTGACCGCGGCATTGGGGTTATGGAAGGCGAGGAGCGAGAGAAGCTTGGGGATCGCGATGCCGTACTTGACCTGACCATCCGTGTACCAGCCGAGCACATGCTCGGACGCTCCCCGGGTGGTGTGGGCCAGGCCCTCGATCGCGGCGAGCTTGACGGGTTGGGTGGTGGCCACATCCCGCGCGGCCCAGTCGCCGACGAGGACCTGCACGGGGGCGGCCAGGGCGGCGACGGTCAGGGGGATGATCAGCGCGGTGCGCTCATAGCGTCCCCAGCGTCCGCGCAGGCGCCCGAGCGCGTACCAGCTGGCGAGCAGGAAGCCGACCACGATGTAGCCGGCGATGTACATGTGAATCAGCTCGTGCCAGAGGTAGGAGTTACCGAACAGGGCAGCCAGTGGATCGATGTCGACGGGCCGTCCGCCCTGGAGACGAAAGCCGCTGGGATGGTTCATCCAGGCGTTGACCGCGATGACCGTCAGCGAGCCGGTGAACCCGGCCACGACCACGGGAAGCCCGGAGAGAAAGTGGGCCCGGGGGGAGAGGCGGCTCCATCCGTAGATGTAGATGCCGATGAAGATCGCCTCGGTGAAGAACGAAAACCCTTCGATCGCGAAGCCGAGCCCGAACACGCTGCCGAAGGTGGCGGTGAAGTTGGGCCAGAGCAGCCCCATCTCGAAGCTGAGAATCGTCCCGGTGACCACGCCGACCGCAAACAGAGCCAGCATCACGCGCGACCAGCGCCGGGCCAGGGTGCGGTAGAGCTCATCGCCGGTGCGCAGGAAGCGAGCCTCGACAAACAGGACCAGCATCGGCAGGGCGATGCCGAAGCATACGAGCGGGATGTGGACAGCAAAGGACAGCGCCTGCATCTGCCGTGCCTGGAGCAGATACGCCTGATGGGCCGGCGCGAGTACGGTGGCCAGCGATGGGATCAACTTGGGCCGCCTTTCCATCGGGGAGAGCCCCTTGGGTTTCCCGATTATCCCCCTCCGACCGCGCCGAGGGGCACCGGGCGAGCGGGCCCGGGTCTGGGCGTGGACGGATGCGGTCTTATGGAGTCCTTATGTCGCAGGCGCGATCCTGCAAATCGTGCGCGTACTGATCGCCGAGGACGAGAGCCGCCTGGCTGACGCAATCGCCCGTGGTCTGCGCCGCCAGGGGATGGCCGTCGACCTGGCGCCCGACGGCGCCCAGGCGCTGCGCAAGGCGCGCGTGGTCCGCTACGACGTGCTCGTGCTCGATCGTGACCTGCCGGGCGTCCACGGCGACACCGTGTGTCGCACCGTGCGCGGCGAGCGGCCAGAGACGGGGATCCTGATGCTCACCGCGGCCGGGGCGCTGGAGGACGTGATCGACGGACTCTCGCTCGGCGCCGATGACTATTTGTCAAAGCCGTTTCGGTTCGCGGAGCTTGTGGCCCGCATCCACGCCCTGGCCCGGCGCGCGGTGCCCAGCCGGCCGCCGGTCCTGCGGCACGGCGGCCTCGAGCTCGATCCGGCCCGCCGGCGTCTCGTGCGCGACGGCGCGGAGGTGGAGCTGGCCCGCAAGGAATTCGCCGTGCTCGAGGCCCTGATGACCGCCGATGGGGCCACCGTCTCCGCGGAGGAACTGCTCGAACGGGTGTGGGACGAGCACACCGACCCGTTCACTAACGTGGTCCGCATGACGATCATGACGTTGCGCCGCAAACTGGGCGATCCGCCGGTGGTGGAGACGGTGATCGGAGTGGGCTACCGGATGGCCTGATGGCGCTGTCCGCCGAGCCGATGGGGGAGCCCCCCGAGCCGAGCGGGGAGCCCGCCGAGCCGATCCGGGATCGCGCCGAGCCGCCCCTCACACGCCGCCGCGCCTGGCCGGCGCCGACCATCCGGCTGCGGCTCGCGCTGCTCTATGGCGCTGTCTTTCTCATCACCGGAGCTGTGCTGCTGACGATCGGCTACCTGCTCGTGCGCAGCGGACTGCGCGATCACCACTCCCTCGCCGCCACCCTGCGCCGACTGGGCAAGCCGGTCAGCTCCGACCGGCTGCTGAGCCAGGCCCTGGGCACCTCGCCGGGCTCACCGGAGGTGAAGCTGGCCCGTGCGATCCAACATCAGCTGGTCAGCAACGCTCTGCATCGGCTGCTGCTCGAGTATCTCGTCGCGCTGCTGGCCATGACCGTCGTCTCCGTCGGGACGGGGTATCTGCTGGCCGGCCGCGCGCTGCGACCGCTGCGGCGGATCACCGCCACCGCTCAGCGCGTGTCGGGGGAGAACCTCGGTGAGCGGATCGCGCTGGCCGGACCGGCCGACGAGCTGCGCGAGCTGGCCGACACGTTCGACGGGATGCTGAGCCGCCTCGATGCCGCCTTTGCCAGCCAGCGGCGGTTCGTGGCCAACGCTTCCCATGAGCTGCGTACTCCCCTGGCCATCATGCGCACCGAGGTCGATGTCGCGCTCGCCGATCCACACGCCGGGACCGAGGACCTGCGGATGATGGGAGAGGCGGTGCGAGACATCGTCGATCGCAACGAGCGCCTCATCGCCAGCCTGCTGCTGCTGGCGCGCAGCGAGGCCGCTCCGGGTCCCGGCGAGCCGGTCGACCTGGCTGGGCTGGCCGGCGACGTCATCACCGACCTGCGCGCCCGTGCCCATGACGCTCGCGTCGAGGTCCACGACGACCTCGAGCCGGCCTGGACGAACGGCGACCCGGCGCTCATCGAGCGCCTCGTGGCCAACCTGATCGATAACGGGATTCATCACAACGAGCCCGGCGGCCATCTCGAGGTCACGACGCGTTCGGAGTACGGCCGGGCCGAGCTCTGGGTGCGAAACGGCGGGGCACGGATCGATCCAGAGACCGCGTCCCAGCTCGTCCAGCCCTTCCGGCGTCTGCACCGCTCGGAGGGCGGCTTCGGACTCGGGCTCTCGATCGTACGGTCGGTGGCGGAGGCCTACGGGGGGACGACGACTGTCACGGCGCCGCCCGAGGGCGGACTCGCCGTACTCGTCCAGCTGCCGGCCGGAGCGCCGCCGCCGCGCACGAGCCGATCGCCCGTGCTTTCAGGCGATCCTCAGCGTTCTCTTACGCAAAGCTGATGCCTGCGGGCCTACCCTCGGCCCATGTCGAGTTGGCGCCGCCGAAACGGAGGAGTCGGAGGATCACTGTGGGGCATCCCCGCGCCCTGCAGTGATCACCGTCGCCTTGTGGCGTCAGCAGGCTGCGACGAATGTGCGCCTCGTCGCTCCGCGGGGACAACGCTCCCCGCGGTTCGGGGTACCGGCGGCGGCCCGAGCTATGACTCCCGCTCGGGCATGCCCGCCGGGCCTCGGATCGACGCCTTCCGCCACCGGCGTTAGCCGGGCGGGCGGGAGCGCTCAGCGTCGCGTGCGGCTGATGACCGCGCAGACCGCATAGGCGGCCGCGGCGCAGCCGATCACCGCACTGCTGGGCGGTAGCCCGGAGATCGCGTAGCTGAGGGCGAGACCGCACCACATGGACAGCACGGCGAGGGCGCCCGAGAGCGCTAGGGCCCGGTACGGCCGTGCTGTCACGGCACGGGCGGCCCCCGCGGGGGCGGCGATGAGACCGAGCAGCAGCAGCGCACCGACCGCCTGGGTGCTCTCGGCGCAGACGACCGCGAGCGCCGCGAAAAAGCCGAGGCCGAGCAGGCGCACGGGCACGCCGCGCAGGACGGCCAGCTCGGGATCGAGCGTGGCCAGCACGAGCGGGCGGGTGGCACCCAGCACGAGGGCCGTGACGGCGAGGGCAATGACGGCGGCAAGCCCCGACGCCCCGGCAGTCAGCGAATAGATCGAGCCAAACAGGGTGTTGGCGGTCGTGATGCCGTTCCCGCCACCGGCGCTGGTGGCGAGGATGGCCAAGAGGAGCACGCCCAGCCCGAGTATCCAGGCGAACGAGATTCCGGTGACGACGTCGTCGGGACGGCCCCGTCGTCCCAGCCCACCCATGGCGCCGGCCACGGCCAGGGTGAGGGCGAACAGGCCGAACCGCTCGTCGATCCCCAGGACCGCGGCGGCAATCGCCCCGACGAAGGCGACGTGGCTGAGCGCGTCACCGGCGAACACCTGGCCGCGCAGCAGGACAAACCAGCCGATGGTTCCGCAGGCCAGGGCGATGCTGGTCCCGGCCAGGTAGGCATTGCGGACGAACTCGTGCGCGAACATCAGGGTCGCCGGTCGCGCAGCCACCGACCCACGCGCAGGGCGGCGTAGAGAACGAAGGCCAGCGTGGTCACGTAGAAGCCGACGGGGTAGATCGTGAAGTAGGCGACAGCCAGGCTGAGCCAGACGATGACCAGGGCCAGCCCGGTGCTCAGCGCCAGGCCGGCCCGGGGCGCGCGGGTGATGGTCTGAGCGCAGGCCGCTGGTGCCACGAGAAGGGCGAAGACGAGCAGCGCGCCGGTGATCTGGCTGGTGGCGGCGATGGCCAGGCCGAGGAGAACGGCAAAGGCGGCGTCCAGCCAGCTGACCGGGACGCCACTGGCTCGAGCCACGTCACGGTCAACGGTGGCAAACAGCAGTGGGCGGCCGATCATGGCCATCGTCCCCAGGACGGCGACCGCCACACCCAGGAGCACGAGAACCTGGCTTGCCGTGATCCCGAGAAAGGTCCCGAAGAGCAGCGAGTCGGGCTCGGCCAGGACGGCCTGATTGAGCGATAGGAACAAAAACCCGGCCGCGAGACCGGTGGTCTGGACGGTTCCGATGGCCGCGGTCTCGCTGCCGAAGCGGCCCTGGGTGGAGGGCCCCGTGCGCCCGATGACCAGTGCCGCCACCGTGCAGGCGAGGTAATAGCCCAGCGCTATGGGCAGTCCGGCCAGCGACGCCCCCGCCGCGCCGGGAAAGGCCATCAGCGACAGCGTGTGGGACAGGAACGTCTGGCGGCGCAGGACGACGTACCAACCGATCACGGCGGCCAGCACGGCCACGATCGTCCCCGCCACGAGTGCGTTGACCATGAACGGGAATTCGGTGAGCTGGCGCAGATCGCTCAGCAGGTCGGGCGTGAGGGTGGGATTCACGGCTGATCAGTCGTGCCGGTGACCGTGGAGATGCGGAGCCTCCGGCGCTCCGACGACGACGAGGCGGCCGTCCCGGGCGCGCAGGACCTCGACGGGTGCCCCGTACAGCGCGCTCAGCTGCTCCGCGGTGATGACCTCCTGCACCGAGCCGGCGACCGCGCGCCCGCCGGCCAGGTAGACCACCCGGTCCAGGTAGCCGAGCAGGGGATTGACGTCGTGGGCGACGAGCAGCACGGCCACGCCCTCGGAGCTGCTCACCCGACGCACGAGGCCGGCCACCGCGGCCTGATTGGGAAGGTCGAGACTGTCCAGCGGCTCATCAAGGATCAGGAGACGAGGCCGGCGCACGAGGGCCGCGGCGATGAGCAGGCGCTGCTGCTCGCCGCCCGAGAGCTCCCCGATGGGACGCTGGGCATAGTCAGCGGCCCCGACGAGCTCAATCACCTCCTCCACACGAGCGCGCTCGGCGCGGCGGCGGGCGCGGGCACGGGCGGTCACCGCCACGGGCAGACCCCAGCGCGCGCCGTCGAGGCCGAGTCTGACGAGATCGAGCCCTCGCACCCGCGTCTCGCGGTCAAAGCTCCGGCGCTGGGGGAGGTAGCCAACGGAACTCCGGGCGCGGGCCGGGGGGGCGTCGAGGACGGTGATCGTGCCGCGTGGCGATGGGATCAGGCCCAGCAGCGCCTTCATGAGGGTCGACTTGCCGGCCCCGTTGGGACCGAGCACGGCGATGAACTCGCCGGGGCCGACCGTCAGCGACACGTCCTGGAGGATCGTGCGGCCGCCGAGGCGGAGCGTGAGGTCCTGGATCTCCACAGCCGTGGTCATCGGGGCGCTGAGCCCCGCCTCGGCGGTCACCGGCCGGTCGCCCGCTGCAGGGCCCCCGCGAGTCCCTGGAGCTGGCTCACCTGCCATTGCTCGAAGCTAGCCGTGGCCGGGGTCAGCGTTTCGGTCACGGTGGCGATCGGGATCCGCTGGGCGCGGGCCAGGGAATTCAGGTGCTGGATTTGCGGGGTGGCGTTCTGCGCGTTGTAGATCCAGACCCGGATTGCGTGGGTGGTGAGCTGTCGCTCGGTGGCGGCGGCGTCCTGGGCGGTGACCTCAGTGCCCTCGCTGACGGCCCGCATGAAGCTCGGGGGCGTCATGAGGCGCAGGCCAAGGGCGGGGGCGAGAAGGGCGAAGATGCTCTCGGAGGCACCGACGGGCACGCCGGCGAAGTGGTGCCGGATCGAAGCGATCAGGGCGTGGTAGCGGGCCAGCGCCCGGGTGTCAAAGTTGCGCAGACGCTGCGCGTAGTAGGCGGCGTGCCCGGGGTCGAGCCGGCCCAGCTTGGTCGCGATCGCGCTGGCCACCTGGACGACCTCGGCGGGGTCGTACCAGCGGTGAGGATTGTCGCCCGCGTGCAGGCCAAACAGGCTTCCGACGGTCAGGACCTCCCGGCCGCTCACGGGGTTGGCGGCCAGCAGCTTCGGCGCCCACGGGTCGTAGCCGACGCCGTTGACGATGGCCAGCTGGGCCCCGGCCATGGTCCGCGCATCGGCGGACGTGGGCTCATAGGAATGCGGGTCCTGGGCCGGGTTGGTGATGACGCTCTGGACGGTCGTGCGGGAGCCGCCGATCTGGCGCGCGATGCTGCCCCAGAAGTTCTCGGCCGCGACGACGTGGATGCCGTGGGTCGCACTGGCGGCGGGAAGGGCGCCGCAACCGGCCAGGCTGCCGGCCAGCATGAGCATGAGCAGGAGAGGGAGAAGGCGGCTGTCCCGCACGCCGGCCAGCCTATCAAAATGAGAATGAGTCTTATTCTCATCCCGCCCCGGGCGGGCGCTACTCTTGCCCTATGACCATCGTCTGGAGCGACCATGTCTACGAGACGCTCCGGGTCGCCGGCCTCAAACGCGGTGGCGCCCGCGACCGCATCATCGATCTGCTCAACGCGCAGGCCTGCGCGGTCAGCGCGATCGACATCGAGGAGGCCCTGCGGGCCACCGGTCAGCCGATCGCCCGGGCCAGCATCTACCGCACGCTCGATCTCCTCGTCGAGTTCGGCGTCGTCGAGCGGGTCACGACGGGGGCGGGACACGCGGCCTTCGAGCCGCTGCACCCCGGTGCCCATCACCACCATCTGGTCTGTGACCAGTGCGGTCGCCTGGTCGCCTTCAATGACCCCGGTCTCGAGCGGGCAATCGACAAGCTCGAGGATCGCCTGGGCGTCCGCATCGAGAGCCACGACGTCCTCCTGCGCGGCGCCTGCCGCGACTGCGACTGATCCCCTGGCGCGCAGCCGGCGCGCGCGCCAGCCGCTCGCTACCGCCTACCAGGTGTCGATGTTCGGGCGGCGCTTGGCCGGGCGCTCCCGCCAGCCCGGAGCCGCATCGTCAAACAGAGTCCGGATCCACCGCCGGCTATCGGCGGGATCAATGACGTCGTCGATTTCGAAGTAGGAGGCCATGCTGACGCCCCGGCCGCGCTCGTAGGCGGCGGCCACCGTGGCCTCGTAGACCCGCTGGCGCTCGTCTTTATCCTCGATCGCTTCGAGTTCGCGGCGCATGCCCAGGCGCACGGCGCCCTCGAGCCCCATGGCCCCGAACTCCGAGGTCGGCCAGCCGACGGTGAACAGCGGGGCCTTGAAGCTGCCCGCCGCCATCGCCTGGGCGCCGAGGCCGTAGCCCTTGCGCAGCACGATCGTCCCGGTCGGGACCTTAAGGTTGGCGGCGGTGACGAACATGCGCGAGAAGTGGCGTACGGTGGCCAGGCGCTCGGCATCGGGCCCGACCATGAAGCCGGGCGTGTCGCACAGCATCAGCAACGGCAGGTCGTAGGCGTCGCACAACTGCATGAACCGCGCCGCCTTGTCGGCGCCGTCGGCATCGATCGCCCCGCCGAGATGGGCCGGGTTATTGGCGATCAGGCCGAGGGCGCGCCCGTCGATGCGGGCCAGCGCCGTGACCATGCCGGCGGCGAAGCCGCGCCGCAGCTCGAGGATCTCATCGCACAGCGCAGTGATGACCGCGCGGATGTCGTAGATGCGCTTGCGGTTGGCCGGGATGAGGTCGCGCAGCGCGGCGGGGTCGGTCGGCGCCGGCGGGTCGGCGGCGGTGGGGTCGGTCGGCGCCCGCGGGCCGGCGCCGCGACGAGCAAAGAAGCTCAGGTAACGCTGCGCGGCCGCCACCGCGGCGGCGTCGTCGGCCACGCGCAGGTCGACCACGCCGTTGGCGTCCTGTATCTCGATCGGGCCGACATCGCCCGGGGCGACCACGCCGAGGCCGCCGCCCTCGATCATGGCCGGACCCCCCATTCCGATGCTGGCGTCCTCGGTGGCGATGACGACGTCACAGCAACCGAGAAGGGCGGCGTTGCCGGCAAAGCAATACCCCGAGGCGATCCCGATCAGCGGCACGAGGCCACTGAGCCGGGCAAAGAATTGAAATGCCCGGCAGTCCAACCCGGCAATGATCGGCATGTCCACGTCACCGGGCCGGCCGCCCCCGCCCTCGGCGAACAGGACCACCGGCAACCGCCGGCGTTCGGCGAGCTCGAACAGGCGGTCCTTCTTCTGATGGTTGCGCATGCCCTGCGTGCCGGCCAGAACCGTGTAGTCGTACGACATGGCCACGCAGGCCTGACCGCCGACCGAGCCGACGCCACCGACCAGGCCATCGGCCGGCGTGCGCTCAATCAACTCCTGCCGGGCGCGGCGCCGCTCCTGGGCGGCATACATGAGCGGCCCGTACTCGACGAATGAGTCAGGATCGAGCAGATCGGCCAGGTTCTCGCGCGCGGTACGGCGCCCGTGCTCTGACCGCCGCCCCACGGCTTCTGGACGCGCCTCATCGAGGCCGAGGCGATGACGCGCGCGAACCTCGTCCAGCGGCCCGGAGTCGGTGTCGGCGGGGGCAGCGGGGGCGGGGCCCGAGGCCACGTCATCCGTGGCCAGGACGGCCAGCAGCTGGCCCTCCACGACGCTGTCTCCGACCTTGACCTCGAGGCGCTGCACGGTGGCGTCGGCGTCGGCGAGCAGCTCGTGCTCCATCTTCATCGCCTCGAGCACGATCACCGGCGCACCCGCTCGCACCGCCTCGTCGATCATCCGTGGAACCGCGACCACGGTGGCCGCGAACGGTGCCCGCATGTTCATCGGCGCGAGTGTAATCGGGGATACTTGTCCGGGATGAGTGACGAGCCGCAACTGCTCTGGAAGCCAGACCCCGCACGGGTCAAGCGCGCCAACGTGACCCGCTACCAGGAGTTCCTCACGCGGACGCGCGACCTTCAGTTCGACGGGTACGACGCGCTGTGGGAGTGGTCGGTGGACGACCTCGAGGCCTTCTGGAGCTCGATCGTCGAGTTCTTCGACGTTCGCTTCTCGACCGAGCCCGAGAGCGTCCTCTCGAGCGCTCAGATGCCCGGGGCGAGCTGGTTTCCCGGCGCTCGGACCTCCTACACCGAGCACATCTTTCGCGGCAAGGACGCCGGCCGGGTGGCCATTCACCATGCCTCGGAGCTGCGCGAACTGGGGGAGTGGACCTGGGGTCAGCTGCGGGCCCAGACGGCGGCCATCGCCGCCGGATTGCGTGCTCTGGGGGTCGGCGAGGGTGACCGGGTGGTGGCCTACATGCCCAATATCCCCGAGACGGTGGCCGCGTTTCTAGCCTGCTCGGCGATCGGTGCCGTGTGGTCCTCGGCGGCGCCCGAGTTCGGCGCACGCAGCGTGATCGACCGCTTTGCCCAGATCGAGCCCACCGTCCTGCTGGCCATCGATGGCTACCGCTATGGGGGCAAGGACTACGACCGCAAGCAGACGGTGACGACGATCGCCTCAGAGATCCCGTCGCTGGACAGGGTGGTCCGCTTTGGCTATCTGGACGGCTCCGGCTGGGAGGAGGGGTTTTTGGACTTCGAGTCCGAGCTCGAATTCACCCCGCTGCCCTTCGACCACCCGCTGTGGGTGCTCTACAGCTCGGGCACGACGGGGCTGCCCAAGCCGATCGTGCACAGTCAGGGCGGCATCCTCGTCGAGCAGATCAAGAAGATGCACCTGCATCTCGATGCCCAGCCCGAGGACCGGGTGTTCTGGTTCTCGACCACCGGCTGGATGATGTGGAATTTCCTCGTCGGGGTGCTCCTGACCGACGCCTCGATCGTCCTCTACGACGGCAACCCGGGCTATCCATCGCTGGACGTGCTCTGGGATCTGGCCCAGGCGGCCCAGATCACGACCTTCGGCACCAGCGCGGCCTTCATCGCCTCGTGCCTGAAGGCTGAGGTGGCGCCCCGCGATGGGCGTGATCTCAGCGCGCTGCAGGCCGTCGGCTCAACCGGCTCGCCGCTGTCGCCGGAGGGATTTCAGTGGGTGTATGACGAGTTGGGCGACCGGACGTGGCTGTTCTCAACCTCGGGCGGAACCGACATGTGCACGGCATTCGTGGGCGGAGTACCCGTGCGGCCGGTGTACCTCGGCGAGCTTCAATGCCGCTGCCTGGGCTGCGCGGTGCAGGCCTGGGATCCCGACGGCCGCCCCCTGGTCGACGAGGTCGGTGAGCTGGTCATCACCAAGCCGATGCCCTCGATGCCGATCTTCTTCTGGGGCGACGATGACGGCGAGCGTATGCGGGACTCCTACTTCTCGATGTACCCCGGGATCTGGCGCCACGGTGACTGGATCAAGCTCACCCCCCGGGGTACGGCGATCATCTACGGACGCTCGGACTCGACCATCAACCGCGGCGGGGTGCGGATGGGCACCAGCGAGATCTACCGTGCCGTCCTCGATATCCCCGACGTGGTCGATGCCCTGGTTGTCGATTTGCCCCGCCCGGGCACCGACGGCTGGATGCCGCTGTTCGTCGTCCTGCGCGACGGGGCGGCACTGGACGACGACCTCGTGGCCGAGATCCGCCGGCGGGTGCGTGAAGACTGCTCACCGCGGCACGTGCCCAACGAGATCAGGGCGATCCCCGAGGTCCCGCGCACCCTGTCGGGCAAGGTGCTGGAGGTGCCGGTCAAGCGGATCCTCACCGGTACACCGGCCGATCAGGCCGCCTCGCGCGAGTCGCTGGCCAACCCCAAGGCGCTGGATTACTTCGTGGCACTGGCCTCCGAGGGGACTTGAGCCGACCACCGACGGGGGTGAGGCTCTCCCTCGGGCGGGTAGTGCGTTCTTACGCGACTCTTCCCTGCCTCTCAAACGGTTCTCACCGGTGGACGGTCTACTGCTATTCGTAGGAGTTCGGCATACCATTTAGGAGAGACGTAGACATGAGGAGTTTCAGCCGATGGATCCCCATCATCGGCGGCGCCGTCGCGGGGGGAGTGATCGCCCTGATCATTGCCGGAGGCTCCGGCTCGAATAGCCGCTCCGTGACCACTACCGTGACGCGTCCGTCGCAGCAGGCTGCCTTGCCCGCCAGCTTCAGCAAGCAGAACGGCATGAGCATCAACCAGATTTACCGCGCGGCCAGCCCCGGAGTGGTCGACATCCTCGTCACCGCTCAGAGCCAGAACCCGGGCTTCGGGTTCTTCGGCGGCCAGGGCGGCAGTCAGAAGACGCAGGGCGAGGGCTCAGGGGTGGTCTACAACACCCGGGGGGACATCCTCACCGATGAGCACGTTGTCGCCAACGAGACCTCGGTCAAGGTCAACTTCCAGAACGGCAAGAGCTACCCGGCCACCGTGGTCGGCACCGACCCCTCGACCGACGTGGCCGTGATCCACGTGAACGCCCCGTCCTCGCAGCTGCATCCGATCACCCTGGCCAACTCCTCAAACGCGGTCGTCGGGGACCCGGTGGTGGCCATCGGCAGCCCGTTCAGCAACCCGGAGACGACCACCCAGGGCATCGTCAGCCAGACCGGGCGGAGCATCATGGCCCCGAACAACTTCACGATTCCCAACGCGATCCAGACCGACGCGGCCATCAACCCCGGCAACTCGGGCGGTCCGCTGCTCGACGCCAGCGGCCAGGTGCTCGGCCTCAACGACCAGATCGAGACCAACAACTCAAACGCCCAGGGCCAGGGCTCAAGCTCCGGAGTGGGCTTCGCCATTCCCTCCAACACGGTGGCTCGGATCGCCAATCAGCTGATCGGGGGTCACAAGGTCGCCCACGCCTATGTCGGGGTCTCGCTCGTCTCCAACTCGGCCGGCGGGGCGCAGATCGGATCAGGCCAGTCGGGACACCCAGCCGTTGTTCCCGACACGCCGGGCGCCAAGGCCGGACTCAAGCCTCACGATCTGATCGTGGCCGTCAACGGCCAGACGATCACCACGACCGATCAGTTCATCGCCTACGTGGACAGCTTCAGCCCGGGCCAGACGGTGACGATGACCGTCCAGCGCGCGGGCCAGACCCTGCACGTCAAGGTCAAGCTGGGGACGCGTCCCGCCTCCACACCGAGCGGCGGCTGAGCCCCGAGGTCAGGCACTCGCGGTCGCCGTCATCCTCCGGCGGCGGGCCGCGAGGCTGCCGGTGAGCACGGCCAGGGCGACCAGCGCGATGAGCAGCGGGCCGGTCGCCCCGTGGCCGAACACGCTGGCCACAGCGTAGGCGGCGGCGCCGAACAGGCCGGCCGCCGGCAGGGTGATGACCCAGGCGGCGATGATGTTGCCGGCCACGCCCCAGCGCACGGCCGACAGCCGCTTGGCCGCGCCGGCCCCGATCACCCCGCCGGAGATAACGTGGGTCGAGGACAGCGGATAGCCCAGGTGCGAGGACAGGAGGATGACCACCGCCCCGGCCCCCTGAGCGGAGAAGCCCTGGGCCGAGTCCATGCGGATGATCCGGCTGCCCACCGTGCGGATGATCCGCCAGCCGCCGGCGTAGGTACCCAGGGAGATGGCGCTGGCGGCGCAGATGATCACCCATACGGGAACCGTGACGTGCTTGGGGCTCAGCGTCCCGTGAGCGACCAGGGCCAGGGTGATGACCCCCATCGTCTTCTGGGCGTCGTTGGTGCCATGGGCCACTGACAGCAACGAGCTGGTGACGATCTGGCCGGCGCGAAAGCCCCGCGTGACCGGGCCGGGCGGACGGTGGGCAAACAGCCGGTAGATGAGGACGATGGTCAGCCCGGCGGCCAGAAACGCGGCCACCGGGGCGATCAGGGCGGGGATGATCACCTTGTCGAGGAGTCCGGACACCTTCACCCCGCCGCCGCCGACGGCGGCCAGCATCGCTCCGATGACGCCGCCGATGAGGGCGTGGGAGGAACTGGAGGGCAACCCGTAGGCCCAGGTGACGAGGTTCCAGATGATCGCGCCGAGCAGGCCGGCGAAGGCGATCATCTCGGTCACCTGTCCGGCCTCGATGATCCCCGTGGCGACGGTGGCGGCGACCTTCAGGGAGATGAAGGCGCCGACGAAGTTGAGGATCGAGGCCAGGGTGATGGCCGTACGCGGGGCCAGCGCCCGCGTGGAGATCGACGAGGCCACGACATTGGCCGTGTCGTGAAAGCCATTGGTGAAGTCGAAGGCCAGCGCGGTGGCCACGACGATGACGAGCAGCAGCGTGCTGTGCATTGGGCCAGAAACTAGGGCACGCCGCGGTCAGCTGGCGAAGCTGGCAGCCCAGGCCAGGGTGCGCTCCATGAGCTCGACATGCACGCTGTGCGTGGCACCCTGGCGTCGCTCCCAATGACCGTTGGCATGCAGCACCCAGGCGTCGGTGTCATCGGCCAGGCAGCGCTCGAGCGTGTCGTCCAGCTCACCCTGCAACTCGGGCGCCTCGATGGGGACCAGCAGCTCGACGCGCTTGTCGAGGTTACGGGGCATGAGGTCGGCCGAGCCGATGTAGTACACGTGCTCGTCGCCACGGTGGAAGGAGTAGATCCGGGAGTGCTCGAGAAAACGGCCAACGACCGAAACGACGTTGATTGTCTCGCTGACGCCGGGAATCCCGGGCAGCAGGCAGCAGATGCCGCGGACATTGAGGTCGATCGGCACGCCGGCCCCGGAGGCCTCATACAGAGCGCGGATGATCTGGCGGTCAACCAGGGAGTTCATCTTCATCACGATCCGGCTGGGCTGGCCGACCTGGTGGGCTTGCACCGTGCGCGCGATCTCCTCCAGGAGCGGTTTGCGCATCCAGGTCGGCGCGACCAGCGCCTTGCTCTGCGGCTTGGGGTGGCCGTAACCGGTGAGCGTGTTGAACAGGTTGGCCACCTCGCCGGTGATCTCACGGTCAGTCGTGAAGAGGGCGAAATCCTCGTACAGACGGGCGTTCTTGGCGTGAAAGTTGCCGGTGCCGATCATCGCGTAATGGCGCACGCCGTTGCGCTCGCGTCGCACGATGAGGATCGCCTTGGCGTGTGTCTTCAGACCGGGGATGCCGTGCACGACGTGGGCGCCGACCTCCTCCAGCGAGCGTGACCAGCGGATGTTCTGGCGCTCGTCGAAGCGGGCCTTGAGCTCCACCAGGCAGACGGCCTGCTTGCCTTTCTCGGCGGCCTCGATCAGCGACGGGACCAGCGCTGAGTCATCCGAGGTCCGGTACACCGTCATCTTGATGGCCAGGACGTTGGGGTCGTCGACGGCCTGCTTGACGAACCGCTCGGCGCTGGAGGAGAACGACTGGTAGGGGTAGTGGACCAGGACGTCGGCCGAGCGCATCGCCCGGAACACGTCCGCCTGGTTGTCGGAGTCGCCAGCCGCGACGCCCAGGCCGGTCTGGGCGACCGGCGTCCAGCCCGGCCAGCGCAGCTCAGGGTGGCCGTCGACGCCGTCGATCTGCCACAGATCGCCCATGTCAAGCAGCCCGTCCACGTCGTAGACCTGAACCTCATCGACGCCCAGCCATTCGATCAGGCGCGTGCGCAGATCAGCGTCCATGCTCGCCCCGACCTCGAGACGCACGACCTCGCCGAAGCGGCGGCGTCGCAGCTCATCCTCCACGGCCTGGAGCAGATCGTCGGCCTCGTCAGAGACCTCAAAGTCGGCGTCGCGGGTGACCCGGAACAGGTCATAGCTGACGATCTCCATCCCCGGGAAGAGGGCGTCGAGGTGCTCGGCGATGATCTCCTCGAGCGGGATGAACGTGTTCTTTCTGATCTCGACGAAGCGGGGCAGGACCTCCTTGGGCACCTTCACACGAGCAAACGCCTCGTGGTCGAGGTCGGGGTCCTGGAGGCGAACGAGCAGACTCAGCGACAGGTTGGAGATATACGGGAAGGGCCGGCCGGGACCGACGGCCAGCGGGGTGAGTACGGGAAAGATCTGCTCGCCGAAGTGACGCGCGAGGTCCTCCGCCGGCGCGCCGGATTCGCGGCAGTTGGTGATCCTGATCCCGGCCTCGCTCAGTTTCGGGCAAATCGCCTCTGACCACTGTCGCGCGTGGCGTTGATCGAGGTCGCGGGTCCGCTCGGCAATCTGCTCGAGCAGCTCGGGCGGGCTGACGCCGTCGGCACCGCGGGCGTCGATGCGGGCGTCGACCTGGTCGTGAACCCCGGCCACGCGGATCATGAAGAACTCGTCGAGGTTGGTGACGAAGATGGCCAGGAACTTCAGCCGCTCCATGAGCGGTATGGACTCGTCCTCGGCCAGCTGCAGCACCCGGTCGTTGAAGTCCAGCCAGGACAGCTCGCGATTGACGTAGAGGGACCGGTCGTCGAGATCGATCTCGGTCCCGGGCTCGGTCTCCGTCGCGGAGTCCGTCACGTGACGCCCGCGCCGGCGGCGATCGCGGCCAGCTCGTTGGGGCGCATGAGCGTGATCAGCTCGCCCTTGTTGACGGCGGCCAGACCGCCCTTGCGCATCCTCGCCTGGGCGCCGGTGAGATTGTGCAGGGTGAGGGTGAACGAGGGGTCATGGCCGACGAGCAGCACCTCGCCCAGGCCGGCGACCAGATCGAGAGGGTCAAACGGTTCGCCCGAGAGCCGGCGCTCGACCGTGACCTCGACGCCGAGAGGCGCGCAGGCGTACTGCGCGGTCTGCAGCGCGCGTAGCTTGGGGCTGGACAGGCAGGCATCGATCGTGATCCCGAGCCGCTCCAGCGCGTGGCCGGCGTCCTGCGCCTGGCGCACCCCGCGTTCGGTCAGGGGACGCTCGTCATCGGGAAGACCGTCAGCCGCCTCGGCGTGACGCAACAGCCACAGCATTGCCATCACTCTACGACGCCGCCGCGCCACGGGCCCACACCCCGTGGACAAACTCGTCGTCTTCGCGCCCCCGCGGGCCCGCGCCCGCGCCCGCACTCGCGCTCGCGCTCGCGGCGCTAGCCGATCAGCAGCCGGCGGTCGAACACCCGGGCAAAGGCGTCGTCGTCTCCGTAGCGCTCCACACTCCAGCGCGGCAGGGTGAGATCTCCGGCGGCTTCCAGGTGCAGATCGACTCCGTCCCCGTTGGCCCGCAGCCGCGCGGCTGAGACCGACTGGTCGCGCCCGCGCTCGAGGTGCTCGGCGAGGCGCAGGATCACCGCACAGCGGGCCAGGAGGTCGGCGTCGCCCTCCCGGGTAAGCGGCTCGATCACGCCGAGTTTGGGCACGCCCTTGCGGTGATAGCGGGTGATCTGGGCGATCAACGCGCGCTCTCTCGGGTCGAACCCGTACAGCTCGGCGTTCTCGATCAGATAGCGCGAGTGCTTGTGGTGATCGGCGTAGGAAATCGTCATGCCGACGTCGTGCAACATGGAGGCAGCCCACAGCAGCTCGCGCTCACCGTCGACGGGGGTGAACAGCTCGCCGGCGACCAGGCTGTCGAACATCTCCAGCGACAGCCGGGCGACATGCTCCACATGGGGGAGATCTGATTCGTACTGGATGGTCAGGTTGCGCACCGCCGATTGGCGGACATCGTCAAACAGCGGCGGTTCGGCACCGTCCAGCAGCGTGCGGGCGATGAACACGCCCTCGCGCAGCCCGGCCTCGGTGGCCTCGATGCCGTCAAAGCCGCCGAGCTCGACGACCGCTTCCAGGACCAGCGCCGCGGCGAGAATGATGTCCCCGCGGCCCGGCTTGATCCCCGGCAGCTGTCCGCGCTCGTCGGCGGGCAGCCCGGCGAGCACGCTTACGAGTTCACCGAGCGCCGCGGGCTCGAGCACAAAGCCCTGCACGCCGACGTCAAACGCGCCGGCCGAGCCGGCCGCCGCGGCGGCCAGGTTGCGCACCGCGCCGCCGATGCCGACCAGCCGGGGTCCGGATCCCGGCAGCCAGCCCAGCGTCGACACCGTCTCGCGCACGTGGGCCCGGACCCGGGCCAGCTCCTTCTTCTTGGCCGGCCCGGAGCCGGGAAGAAACTCCTCGGTCACGCGGACGGCCCCCAGGGGAAACGAGGCGGCCGTACCCGAGCGGCGCTCGTTGACCTGAGTCAGCTGCAGGCTGCCGCCCCCGATGTCGAGCACGACACCGTCGCGCATCGTGCTCGTGTTGATCGCCGCCACGTAGCCGAACCAGGCCTCGTCGGCGGCAGCGAGGATCTCGATGTGCAGGCCCGTCTGGTCCTCGGCGTCGGAGAGAAAGCGGGCACCGTTGCCCGCCTCGCGCAAAGCCGATGTGGCCACCAAATGCACGTCCTCGGCGCGCAGGCCCTCGGCCCGGCAGAAGCGCTCGAACACCGACAGCGTCTCGCGCCCGCGCTGCATGGCGTCGATGCTGAGCTGGCCGCTGGCCCCGAGGCCGGCGCCGATGCGGACGGTCTCATAGAGCTCGTCGGTGCGCTTCCACCAGCTTCCCGGCGAGTAACTGAAGACCACCAGGCGCCATGAGTTCGAGCCCAGGTCGACGACCGCGACCTGGCGGATGCTCTGCGCGGTGCGGCCGGCCGCGCGGGTGGTACGCCAGCTCACCCGCCCATCATGCGCTGCTCGCCGGACGGTGACCGGCGGCCGGGCCGGCTAGCGCAACCGGCGCGTCAACCGGCGCGTTGGGCTCAGGCCGGGGCCGGCTCTTCGCGCAGAGCCCGGATTGCCGTCAGCACGGCCAGGATCGTCATCAGCACGGCGCTGGACACGCACCACTGGCAGATGGCCTTGATCGTGAACAGTTCACGGTACGTGAGGTACAGCGAGAAGCCGAAGCCGATCAGGGCGATGGCGAAGCCCGCCACCCGGCCCAGTTCACCCCGGATCAGCAATGAGCCGAGGATGCCGATATAGCCGAGTAGCCCGAGCACGGCCACGGGGACCCCGTCGAGCTTGGCGTAGCGCGAGGCCTGGACGGTCTCGCAGCCACCGCTGGATAGGCACAGCACCTTAAGTCCCTCGTAGTGGACGTAGGTGAGATATCCGGCGACGCCGACCCCGATCAGCGCCAGGACGAGGATCGCGATGCGCAGACGGCGATCCGTCGATGCGCCGGCCCGAGCTGTGGCGCTGGCGCCGCTCAGGGTGCTCACGAAACCTTCTTGACCGCCTGCTGGAGCTGGGGGTAGGTGGCGATCGTCCCGATCGCCGTCTGCCCCTTGGGGCCGGTGAAGACAAGGGTCGGGGTGCCCTGGACGCCCGCCGTCGAGCCGGCCTGCTCGTCGGCGGCCACCTGGTTGGCCACGGCGGAGTTGTTGCGAGCTGACTCCCACTGACTGAGGTTCAGTCCAGGAACCTCCTTGGCCAGGTTCTGCAGGTAGGACTCGGTCACGTAGCCTGAGCCCTCCGCGCCCTGCTGGCGGTAGAAAAGCTCGGCGTAGTCCCAGAAGCGGTTCTGCCCGCCGGCGGCGAGGGCGGCCACCTGCTGGGTCTTGAACACCGAGGGATCCCGTGTCGCCGTCTCAAAGGCCTTATACAGGACCTTGACCTTGCCCTGGCGAACCTCGTTTTGGACCAGCTGTGGGAACCCGCCGCCACTGACTCCGAGCGTGAAGTCGCGGCAGATCGGGCATTCGAGATCGCCGTAGTAGGTCATGGTGACCGGGGCGCTGGAGTTGCCCAGAGTCGCGCCGGATTGGGGAATCCCGGTGAGCAGGCTGCTCACCGCGGCCACCGTCTTGGTTCGCTGCGGGCCCGTCTGAAGCCCCGTGGCCGTCCCGCCGCCGCTTGAGACGGCGATGGATACGGCAACCACGGCAATGGCCAGCACGACGACGCCGCCGATCATGCGCAACCGTCGATCGCGGCGCGCTCGCTCGGCGCGGGCCTGCTCCTCGGCCAGGCGGCGTGCGCGGGCTTCTTCCTTTTGCTTGGTCCGAGAGGCCATGGGTTCAGAGTCGGGACATACAGGTATGCGGCGCGTACAGAATCTGAGCACCCCCTCGATCAGGAGGATAGCGACCACAAGGGCACAAACCCCCGCTCCCACGGCCAGCAGCCGAGCACGAGTAGATGCCCGGCGCAGCCTTCAGCTGGGCGTACTCGTGCTGGGGCACCCGTATCTCCGTCACGGGGCGATCTTCAGTGTGAACGGCGCGGTCAGGACCTTGCCCCGCTGCTTCATCTGCAAAAAGAGGCGCCACGTTCCCGCGACGGGCAGGAGAACACCGACGGTCAGCTTGCCCGGCGTGGCATGACCGGTGACGCGGCTGGCGGTGACCCCGGGCAGGCTGCCGCAATTGGGCGCGTTGGGGGCACAGATGTGCGTGTGGAAATAGTCCAGTGAGCCCTGGCGGAAGAAGATCGCATGGGCGAGCGCCCCGAACCAGGGGGTGAGAGACACCTTGTGGCCCTGAGGAGAGGTGACGCTGATGTGCAGAAACTGGGCCTGAATGGCATGCAGCTGGGGATGAGGCTGCATATCGAAGTGGTAGCCGTCGACGACCTCATCGCCGTGGAACGGGGGCAGCGCCTTCGGGCGGTAGGGGCCCGCCACGTCGACGTTGCGGACGAGCTGGAAATTGGGCTGGGCGCCGGGAATGTTCGGGTAGGCGTCGACCAGCACGTGATACGGCCCGGGGGCCGGAAAGGTGACGCGCTGGTGCAGCACCCCGCCGGCGGTGATGGGAGGATGCTGGTGGATGATGAAGGCGAGATCGTCACGAACGATGATCAGATGCACGCCGGTGTGTGGTCCCGAGCCGGTCTTGTAGCGGGTCAGCGTCTTACCGCTGGGCAGCGTGATCGAGAACGACATCGTCACCGGCCGGCCGGCCTGAAGGGTGCCCGTGGGGCTGAACTGGCCCAGCGCGAATTGCCGGGCCGGGGCGACCTTGGGCACGGTCAGGGCGCTGCCGCCCGAGCTCGACCCACACCCGGTCACAGCGAGTGCGGCCATCGCGGCCGCCAGAACGGCGACCGGCCGTCGCGCGCTCACCGCAGCGCCCCCTGCAGGGCCCGGCGCAGCTCAGTCGTGCCGAAGGCACCCTCGAGCCGGCCGGTGATGATCCCGTGGCGGTTGATCGTGAACAGCCATGGCTCGGTCTGGAGGTGGAAGGCCTTCATCTGGGAGCGCAGCCCCTGCTTGGGCAGATTGTGCGCATAGACCTCCTCATGGATGAAGGTGACGCGGCCGGCGAACTCGGGCTGGAGGGCTACCGCGACGTCGGTGACCGGCCCGCAGATGCGCGAGGTGCAGAACTGAGGCGTTGAGAAGAGCAGAGCCACCGGGTGCTTACCGAGCACCGCGTGCAGGGACACGGAGTGCATCTGCTCCGGCGGCTGGCGGGTCGTCAGCAGGCTGACATTTCCGCCGACCGAGGCGGGCGTGTCCGTGGCGATGTCGGGCGCGCGCTGACCGACGTCGGGGATGGGCGAGGAGGCGGCGACGGCAATCTCGCCCGGCGCTCCGATCAGGCCTTTGCTGCTCCGGGTGAGGGTCAGAACCGCGAACGTCCCGGGATGGGGGATCGGGATCTGGGTGGCGTAAATGGCCTCGATGCCGCCCGGCCCCGCGTTCTGCCGGCTGCGGTCGCGAGCGGGCACGGTCATTGGATCCGCCGGGGCCAGGAAGGGACCCCGGGCCGGTGCGTGCGCGTTCTTGGCGATGTAGACGGCCGTGGGGGCGTAGATGAAGGCTCCCGACGAGGCGTTGAGCCCGAAGGCCAGGCGCCGCGTGCCGGGAGTGAAGGTGCCCGTGGCGGCTCCGAAGGAGGCGCTCGCCTTCACCCGGGCGGCCAGCTGCTGCAGCGTGTGACCCCGCGCGGGTGGAAACTGGCCGGCGGACGGATGTTCGGCGGCGCCGAGCTCGGCGACGGCGGGCGGCGGGGCGGCGCTCGTGCGGCTCGACGTCGTGCCCGCGGCGGCGGACGAGCTCGATGACGTCGTCGTGGCCGATGTCGCGCTCGATGAGCCGCACCCGGCGAGAGCCAGGGCCAGCGCGGCGAGAGCCGGGGCCACGCGGGCAGAAGGGGATGTGGAGATCGTGATCATGAGCTGCTCAGCTCGGTGCCGCGCCCCCCGGCGGGAGGTCCTCGGGAGCCCGCCGGTGGCCGATTGACGAAGCGTCGCCGGGTGCCGGGGTAAATGTACAAGCGGGCCGGAGGCGGCGAGCCGTGCCCAATCGCCGCATTTAGCGTGTAAATATCCTGTGATCAACCCTGAGAGCGACCGCGCAGGGTCAGCGACGTGCAATACAGTGACGGCCATGACGCCCGAGCCCAGCGACACGCTGCGCGGTGCGGTCAGCGGCCCGCAGCGAAACGGCAACCGACTGCGACTGGCCGTCCTCGACCGCGACCCCGGATTCATGCAGGTTCTGTCCAACCGCCTGTCGGCTCTGGGTGGCGAGTACCGGTCGTTGAGTGCCCCGGCCAGCGTCGATGCGCTGGTGGCCATGCGGCTCAATGCTGTCGTGATCGACCTGGCCGTGCTCGGCCCCAGCGGCTGGGACTACCTCGAGCGGGTCTGCACGCGCCTGCCCGGTCTGGCCGTGATCGTGTGCACGGGTCCGTCATCGGTCGCGCAGCGCGTGCGCGGGCTTCGCCTCGGCGCCGACGCGTGGATCACCAAGCCCTGTCACGCCGAGGAGCTCATCTGCGTGATCGAGGCAGCGGTCCGCCGGCATCGCCGGACAGAGATGCCGGCTCTGGAGACAGCGTCGCGCTTCGGTGAGATCACCGTCCGGCCCGACCTCTACCAGGCCTACGCCGGCGACATGAGCCTTGAGCTGACCGCGCGGGAATTCGAGATCCTTCACCTCCTCACCGGCTCCGACCGGGTCCTGCGCCGTGAAGAGATCTACGAGCGCGTGTGGGGCTACGCCATGGCCCATGGTGATCGCTCGGTGGACGTGTTCGTCCGCAAGCTGCGCCAGAAGCTGCGCGCCGCGTCGCCGGACTGGAGCTACATCCACACCCACTTCGGTGTCGGCTACCGCTTCGCGCCCGAGCCGGACGCCGGCCGGTCCGCCCAGGCTGACACCGATGGCGAGGTCGAGGTCGCGCGCTTGGATGAGGCCGGGGTCGACCCCGGGGTGCAGACCCGCCGCCTGCGCGAGCGTGCGCTTGACCCGGCGCTGACTGCCTGAGCCCAGCAGTGGCGGCGGTGGCCGGCGCAGACCAGGGCCACAGCCAGGGTTGATCACAACTCCTTCACATCGTCGTCACGGCTCGGTAACGCGGTGAGGCCAGCGGCCCAGCAGCATCCCGGCCGAGATGGCGCTCGCTGCCAAACCCAGCCGGGACGTGCTCGAGGTCGGGCCGTTGGAAATCCTCCCCGAGGAGCACCTGGCGCGCGCCGGCGGCCGGGCGTTGATGCTCTCGATCCGGGAACTGCGCCTGCTGACCGAATTGGCCCGCCGCGCGGACCGGATCATGGCCCGTGAGGAGCTCTTCCGCCTCGTGTGGGGGCGGGAGATGCGAGCCGGTGATCGCTCCGTGGACGTGTATGTGCGCAAGTTGCGGGTGAAGCTCGAGGCGGCCCTGCCGGGGTGGGCCTTCATCCACACGCATTTCGGCTTTGGCTACCGGCTGGCCGCCGAGCCCACACGGCAGTCCAACAAGCAGTTCACAACTGATTAACACCCTTGCCTGCGGCGGCACCGAGACTAGCCCCGATTCCAATGACCAAGGAGACACAAGTGCGTACAAGTCGTATCGCTACGGTCGCGGCGGCTCTCACCGCCGCGCTGGCCATTGCGGCGTGCGGTTCGAGCAGCAGCAGCTCCTCGAAAACGGGGGGTTCCGGCAGCTCGGGCGCCACCTCCAGCTCGTCCGGTGCCAGCGGCGCGCCCGCGACCCTCAACGGCGCCGGCTCGACGCTGGCCGCCCCCATCTACCAGCAGTGGGGCGCGACCCTCAAGGGTCAGGGCCTGACCATCAACTACAACCCGGTCGGTTCCGGCGCCGGCGTGGCCGATCTGCAGACCGCCACGGTGCAGTTTGCCGGTTCAGACCCGGCGCTGAACTCGTCGGACACCGCCAAGTTGAAGGGCCCGGCTCTGCAGTTTCCGGTCGCCTTCGGCGCCATCACGGTGTCCTATAACCTGCCCGGCGTCAAGAGCGGGCTCAAGCTGGACGGGCCCACGATTGCCGACATCTACCTCGGACAGATCAAGACCTGGAATGATCCGGCGATCGCCAAGCTCAACCCGGGCATGAAACTGCCCAGCACGAGTATCACCGTCGTTCATCGCTCCGACTCCTCGGGTACGACGAAGGGCTTCACCACATTCCTGGAGGCGTACAGCCCGACGTGGAAGACCAAGGTCGGGGCCGACAAGGACGTCAAGTGGCCGACCGGCACCGGCGCGGCCAAGAACTCGGGCGTGGCGGCTGCGGTCAAGCAGACCCCGGGGGCCATCGGCTACGTCGAGCAGGCCTACGCGCTCGTCAACGGCTTCACCTACGCCGCGGTCAAGAACTCGCAGGGTCAGTTCATCCTGCCCACCATCGCCAACACCTCGGCGGCGGCCACCGGGATCGCGGTGCCCAACGACCTGGGTATCTCCACGATTAACAAGGGCGGCCCGACGGCCTACCCGATCGTCTCGCAGACCTTCCTGGACGTCTACAAGGACCCGTGCAAGGCCGGTGGGGCCAGCTCGTCCACGGCCAGTGGGCTCAAGCGCTTCCTGGACTACGCCATCGGCGCCGGTCAGCAGACGCTTGGTTCGGGTGGTGGGAAGCTGCCCTACGCTCCGCTGCCGTCCTCGCTGGCTGCTAAAGACAAGGCCCAGCTGAGCACCATGACTTGCAACGGTTCGTCCATCTCGTGAGTAGGTAGTTGGCCTCAAGCGCCACCACGGTCCCCGGCGGCCGCTCGCGTTTCGAGCGGTCGCCGGTCAGTCGCCTGCCCGACCGGGTCCTGCGGTGGGGTCTCACGGCCCTGGCCGCGGCGATCCTGGTTCTGCTGGGCTATTTCTTCATTCGCCTGATCGGCGAATCCGCCACGACGTTCAATACGTTTGGGCTGAGCTTCGTGTTCGGCAACGACTGGGACGTCAGCCGCAGCATCTATCACGGCTTTCCGCTGCTCTTCGGGACGATCGTGACGTCGGTCATCGCCCTGATCATCGGGGTTCCGGTCGCCATCTCGGCCGCGTTGTTCGTGACCGAGTTGTGCCCGCCGCGCCTGCGCGGGCCGCTGACCATCCTCGTTGACCTGCTTGCCGCCGTCCCTTCGGTCGTCTACGGGCTCTGGGGCGTGTTCGTCCTCGAGCCCAAGCTACTGCCGGCCGAGAAATGGTTCGCCAGCACCTTCTCCTTCATCCCCTTCCTGGGTGGCGGCACGCCGACGCTGCCCAACTACTTCGTGGCCGGGCTGATCCTGGCCATCATGATTCTGCCCATCGTCTCGGCCATCGCCCGCGAGGTGATGGCGACCGTCCCCGCCGAGCACAAGGAGGCCGCCCTGGCCCTCGGCGCCACGCGCTGGGAGATGATCCGGATGGCGGTGCTGCCCTACTCGCGGCCCGGAATCACGGGTGGGGCGATGCTCGGCCTGGGCCGCGCGCTCGGAGAGACGATCGCCGTCGTGCTGGTCATCGGCAATGCGCCGGTGATCGGCTCGCACCTGTTCAACCAGGGCTACTCGCTGGCCGCGGTGATCGCCAACGAGTTCTCCGAGGCGGCGGCGACTCCGGTGCATCGCTCGGCCCTGTTCGCCGCCGGACTGGTCCTGTTCGTGCTCACCCTGATCGTCAACGTCATCGCCCGGTGGTTCATCGCCCGGGGCCAGCACGGTCAGCGCGGCACAGGTGGGACGGGGGTCACCGTGGTGGCCCTGCCGGCTGGGGAGAACTGAGCGTCCATGAGCCTGACCGAATTCGCTCCCGTCAGTCCCGCCCGCCGGCGCACGGATCGGATTATGCGCGGGCTACTCATGGCCGGAACGGCCGTGGCTCTCATCCCGCTCATCCTCGTCCTGTATTACCTCATCTACAGGGGGGCCTCGAGCCTCAACGGCGCGTTTTTCACCACCGATCCGACCGGCAACTTCTTTGGCAACCAGGGCGGCGTGCGCAGCGCCATCCTGGGCTCGCTGGAGATCGTCGGCCTGGCCAGCCTGATCGCCATCCCGATCGGCATCGGCGTGGCCCTGTACCTGACCGAATACGGCAAGCAGGCCCGGTTTGCCAACGTGGTGCGCTACTTCGTCGACGTGATGACCGGGGTTCCCTCGATCGTCTTCGGCCTGTTCGTCTACATCGTGCTCGTCACGAGCCACGTCGGCGGCGACTTCACGGGCTGGAAGGGCTCGGTCGCGCTGTCGCTCTTGATGCTCCCCGTCGTCGTCCGGGCGTCCGAAGTCGTTCTCCTGCTCGTTCCCAGCGGGCTTCGCGAGGCGGCGCTGGCGCTGGGCGCGCCGCGCTGGCGCGTCGTGTCCAGGGTTGTCCTGCCGACGGCGTTGCCGGGATTGCTCACCGGGTCCCTGCTGGCTGTGGCCCGCGGTATGGGCGAGACGGCGCCTCTGCTCTTCACCGTATCCGTGGCCTTTGGGGCTACGGCCGATCTTGGCGCGCAGATGAACACCCTGCCGGTCCAGATCTACAACGACATCAGCTCGCCGAACTCCGCGCTCAACAACCGAGCCTGGGGCGCGGCGCTCACGCTTGTGTTGCTCATCCTCATCGTCAATCTCGTCGCGCGCGCCGTTGCGCGAAGGAGCCGCATGGCATGATCCCTCCCGAGACCCACACGCACGACCCCATCAGCCACGACACCAACAGCCACCGCAGCGGAGAGCCGACCACAGTGAGCGCAACCGGCCGGCCGCCGGAAGAGGAACGGGACCGACCTGATGTGTCCGCGCTCGGCGTCCGCGAAGGTGCCGGCCACGCCGTCGATGTGGCCGGACTGCACGCCTATTACGGTGATCAGCACGCCATCAGGGGCATCGATCTCACCTTCCCGGCCAACGAGGTGACGGCGATCATCGGTCCGTCGGGATGCGGCAAGTCGACCATGGTGCGCTGCATCAACCGGATGCACGAGGAGATCCCCGGCGCGCGGGCCGAGGGCAGCGTCAAGCTCGACGATCTCGACATCTACGGGCCCGGCGTCGATGTCACCTCGGTGCGCCGCATGATCGGGATGGTCTTCCAGAAGCCCAACCCGTTCCCGACCATGTCGATCTTCGACAACGTCGCCGCGGGCCTGAAGCTGACCGGAGTCAAGCGCGACAACCTCCGCGAGAGCGTGCACCGCGCTCTGCGTGCGGTCGGGCTGTGGGGCGAGGTCAAGAACCGCCTCAGCGAACCCGGCACCGGACTCTCCGGGGGCCAGCAGCAGCGCCTCTGCATCGCCCGCACGATCGCCGTCGAGCCCGAGGTGATCCTCATGGATGAGCCGTGCTCGGCGCTGGATCCGATTGCCACCCTCCGCGTCGAAGAGCTGATCGATGAGCTCAAGGAGCGCTACACGATCGTCATCGTCACCCACAACATGCAGCAGGCCGCGCGCGTGGCCAACAGCACCGTGTTCATGCTCGATGGCGAGGTCGTGGAACACGCCCCCACCAGCCAAGTGTTCACTAATCCGCGGGACGAGCGCACCGAGCGCTACGTGACCGGCAAGTTCGGCTAGCTCCGTGGCGCTGAAAGAGACCCGCCACCAGTTCCGCGAGGACCTAAAGGGGCTCGAGCACCAGGTCCTGGGCGGCCTTGACCTGGTCACCGGACAGCTCGACCGGGCCCTGGAGGCGGTCAGCTACCAGGACGTGGAGCTGGCCACGATGGTCGTGGCCGACGACGACCGCATCGACGGCCGCTATCTGGAGGTCCACCAGGGCATCCTGTCCCTGCTCGCCCGCCAGGCTCCGGTGGCCGGTGACCTGCGCATCGTGGCCGCCCTGCTCCACGTGATCCGCTGCATCGAGCGGATGGGCGACCAGTGCGTGAACATCGCCAAGCTCGTGCCGCTGTCGGGCTACGAGTCGCCCAAGGACAAGGACATCCTGGACTCGATCGAGCGCATGGGCCAGCTGGCCCGCTCGCAGCTCTCGCAGTCACGCCAGGCCCTGGGGGGACGCAACGTCGAGCTGGCCCAGGACCTGGCCCGCCAGGACGCCGAGATCAACCGCCTCAACCGGGCCATCTTCCGCCGCGCCGTCGACATCGGCGATGACCCTGACGTGCGCGAGTGGGGCATGTACATGATCCTCGTGGCCCGCTGCCTGGAACGGATCGGCGACAACACCGTCGACATCGCCGAGCAGGTCGTGTTCGTGGTCACCGGTCTCTTCCGCGAGATGGCCGACGCCTCCTCCCCCGGCGAGAGCGGCGGGTCGCTGTAACCAGCCGGCTGGTCCTCCGGCCAGCCCGGCTGGCCGGCGGTAAAAGCCCTGCGCTGAGGCGGGTTCCCGGAGCGGCTCGGTGGAGGGTCACGCGCCTCGCGCTTTGGCCACGGGGCCAATGACGCCCCGTAACCGTGGCCCTACGGTTCCGCCATGCCCCGGCGCCCCCCACAAATCGTCGCCTTCGGCGGCGGCGGATTCTCGATGGAGTGGGGCAACCCACTGCTCGACGACTACGTCCTTTCCCTGGCCCGGGTCAAGCGGCCCAAGGTGTGTTTCCTGCCTACGGCCAGCGGCGACGCCGACCACTACGTGGTCCGCTTCTACCGCGCCTTCTCCGCGCCCCGGTGCGAGCCCTCGCACATCTCGCTGTTCCGGCGCGAGACCGGCGTCGGGGACCCCCGCGCTCACCTGCTCGCCCAGGACGTGATCTACGTCGGGGGCGGCAGCCTCATCTCGTTGATGGGGACCTGGCGTGCCCATGGGGTGGATGAGGCACTGTTCGCCGCCTGGCGGCGAGGTGTCGTGCTGTGTGGCGGCTCGGCGGGCAGCCTGTGCTGGTTTGCCCATTCGGTTTCCTCGTTTCACGAGGGACCGGCACGGCGCCTGCAGGGTCTGAGCTTCTTGCCCTATTCCAACGCGGTGCATTACAGCGACGAGCCGGGCCGGCGCAGCGCCTTTCTCGACGCGATCGCGACGAGTCTGCCCGCCGGCTATGGCGTCGGCGACGGCGCGGCGCTGCATTTCGTCGACACCGAGCTGGTCGAGGTCGTTTCCTCGCGGCCCGACGCGCGGGCCCGCTACGTGACCGCCGATGGCGTCGGCGGCACGATCGAGGAGGAGCTCCGGGTCCGCTACCTCGGTGAGCCGGTGCCTGCTCCGACGCTGGTCGTGGGTGAGGCAGCGCTGGTGGCGTGACGCGCCCCAGCCGCCGCCCGTCAGGCCGCCGCGGGTGCGCGGAGCAGGCCGGTGCGACATCCTGGCGGGTGGTGCCCGACGCGTCCGCTGATTCCCGCCGGATCCTCGCCATGGGCGGCCGGGGCCCTGATCCCCGCCGGATCCTCGCCATGGGCGGCGGGGGCTTCACGATGCAGGAGCGCAGCCCCGCCCTGGACCGTCTGGTCCTCACGCTGACCGGCAAGGAAGTGCCGCGGATCTGCTTTCTGCCCACCGCCAGTGGCGATCCGCGCGAGCAGACCACGCGCTTCTTCGAACGCTTCTCCGCCTGGCCGTGTGAGCCGACCATCCTCTCCCTGTTTCATCTCGCCCGCGACCGGATCGACCCGCGCGACCATCTACTCGCCCAGGACGCGATCTACGTCGGTGGCGGGTCGATGCGCAACATGCTCGCGATCTGGCGCGAGCACAACGTCGATGAGGCTATGCGCGTGGCGTGGGAGCGGGGGGTCGTCCTGGCCGGTCTGAGCGCCGGGGCGATGTGCTGGTTTCGGGGCGGGGTGACCGAGAGCGGCGGAGCCCCGGCCCCGGTGGATGGGCTCGGCCTGTTGCCGGGCAGCCTCTCGGTGCACATGGACGGTGAGCCTGAGCGCCTGCCGGTCTTTCGGGCGGCCATCGCCTCGGGACGGCTCGAGCCCGGCTATGCCGCTGATGACGGGGCCGCGCTGCTGTACGCCGGCGAGCGGCTGCAGGCCTGTGTCGCCTCGAGACCGACGGCGGGCGTCGTCCGCGTCGTCCCGGGCGGTCCCGAGGGGACGGCGCTGGAGGCGATGCCCATGCGCGTCCTGGCCGGCCCGACGGCGGTCGCCGCCGCCGAGGAGGAGCCCCGAGGCGTGTCAGAGCTCCGCGCCCTTCGCGCCGGGCGCCACCGCTGGGACTGAGGCGCGCCGGCGGTCGCTGCTCTCTCTCTCTCTCTCTCTCTCTCTCTCTGGAACGCCGCTCACCGGCGCGGCCGGCCTGAGGCCGGCTGGCGGCGGCGCAGGACGACGAGCGCTCCGGAGACGAGCAGGGCGGCCACGACCAGGCCGAGGATCACCGGCAGGCTCGATCCGCCCCCCGAGCTGCTCGCCCCAGCCACCGTCGGCGCCGTGATCGGGTGCCCTTCGGCGTGGGCCAGGCGCGCTACGGCGACCTCGGCGGCCTGGGCCAGGGCGGTGGGCGTCGCGCCCGATGGCGTGGGCAAGCGGTCCGCGGCGACAGTGGCCGGCCGGCTCATCCCCACCACACCGTAGCCCGACGGCATCACCACCAGCAGCGGCTCCTGGCCCTGGAACGAGATCTCCTGTTCAAGGAAGTTCGCATAGGCCTGCGGCTTGCCGAACAGGTCGGGGATCACCCCCAGGTCCAGCGGCCGACCAATCAGCGCCACCTTGATCGGAAAACCGGCCCGCTTGGCCTCGGCCGTCTCCGCGTTCAGCGTGGTCTGCACTGAGTGCGAGACGGGCGGGGCGTAGGGGTAGAAGACCGCCGCGCCGAGCAGCGTGTCACTGGCCGGATCGCCGTCGGCCAGGGTGGTGGCAGCGCAGAGCGCACCGGCCAGGAGCAGCACGGTGACGAGGCTGATGATCCGCGCTGCCATCGTCGGAGATTATCCTCAGCCCGACCGTGCCCCCGCCGAAGTCCAAACGACGCTCGCGCAAACGCCGCAATCCCGGCTCGGCCCCCCGTGCCGTGAGCTCCAGCCGCCGGGCCCAGCGCGAGGCGCGCCAGGCTGAGGCCGTCCGAGAACTGCGCCGTGGTGAGCGCTCCCTCGGTCGCGAGGGCGAGCGGCCCGAGGGGCTGTTCGGCGGGCTGCCCGTGTCCGAGCTGGGCATCTTGATCGGGACGATCGCCCTCATCATCGGCTTCTTCTCGGGCGGCGGCCCGGTGCTGATCGTGGGGATCGTGGTCCTGGGGCTGGCCGTGATCGAGGTCACCGGCCGCGAGCACCTCTCCGGCTACCGCTCGCACACGACGCTGCTGGCCGCCGCGCCCGCGGTCGCGGTTGAGTCGCTGATCGTGGCCGTGTTCGGTGCGCCCCGCCAGCGGGCCCTGCTCATCGTGTTCGTGCTCCCCGTATTCCTGGTCCTCTTCTGGCTGCTGCGGCGGCGCTTTGCCGTTGCCCGGCAGGCCCGCGTGGCCCGGGCGGCCCGGCCGCCGGCCGCCTAGTCCGGGGGACCGTGGCGGCGTAGCTCGGCTCGGGTTGCTGTGGGGGGTGGACGCGAAGTCGGACGCGTCGCGTCACCGCGGCGAGGGATCCGGCCCGGCGAGGAGCCGGCCGGGCGAAGAGCCCGGCCGCTCACCGGCCTTCCCCCGCGGAGCATTTCGGAGAAAACTCAAAACGCGCGCTCGGATTTTCTCCGTAGAGGTGCGCAAAGCCGCCGTTTTGGGGAAGAGCCGCCCTCATCGATGCGGGTTTTCTCCGTTTTGCAGCGCCCGCTCCCCGCCCGCTCCCCGCCCGCTCCCCGCCCGCGCCACGCCCACGGACCCCTCGCCCCGCGGACCCCCGCCCCGGTGCCGCGCGGCGCCGCGGTCGGCGGGGGCTCTAGCTCCAGGCGGTGGCTTCGGACGCGGCTTGGTCTCCGGCCGGGACCACGGGCAGGTGCAGGCGGAACACGGCACCCCCGTCGGGGGCGTTGGCGGCGGTGGCGGTACCGCCGTGCTGCTCGGTGACCTGGCGCACGATGGCCAGGCCGAGGCCGCTGCCGTGACGTCCGCGGGCGCCGGTGCCCCGGAAGAAGCGGTCGAACACGTAGGGAAGGTCCTGGTCGACCACGCCGCGGCCGTGGTCGCGCACCTCGACGCCGTCGCCGTCGACGGTGAGCTCGACGATGCCGCCTGGCGGGGAATGGCGGGCGGCGTTGTCGAGCAGGTTGTTGATGGCGCGTTCGAGGCGAGCGGCGACCCCGTCCATGCTGACCGGCTCCAGGGCGGTGGTGAACTCGATCGCGGGGGCATTGCGGCGCGCGCGGGCGACGGCCTCCTCGGCGACTCGGTCCAGCCGCACATCCTCGGTGGCAAAGCCCGGCTCATCGCCCCGGGCGAGCTCGATCAGATCGCCGACCAGCGCGGTCAGCTCCTCACTCTGCTCGACCACGTCGGACAGCAAGCGGCGCCGGTCCTCGGGCTCCAGTTCCGCCTCAGCCAGCAGGACCTCGATGTTGGTGCGGAGGCTGGTGACCGGCGTGCGCAGCTCGTGTGACGCGTCGGCGACGAGTTGGCGCTGGGCGCGCATCGAGTCATCCAGCTCTCCGCGTGAGCTCTCCAGGCGGTCGAGCATGGCGTTGAAGCGCGTGGCCACCTGGCCGACCTCGTCGTCGGCATGGACCTGGATGCGCCGGCTGAGATCATCGGTCTCTGAGATGTGCTGCGCGGCCTGGGCCACCTCGGCCAGGGGCGCCAGCACCCGGCGGCCGGCCAGACGGCCGAGGGCGGCGGCGAGGGCAATCCCGCCGAGAACGACCAGCAACAGGACCAGGCGCAGCATCGACAGGACACCGTCGACACCGTTGAGCGGGCGGGCCAGCTGAACGGCCACGGTCTGCGGCTGGCCACCGATCAGGACCTGCCACGGGAAGATGATCTCCCGCAGGTGGTTGCCGCCGACGTGAATGTCGCCGAGCACCGTCCCCGCCCGGCCGGAGGCGACCAGGCGGACCTGAGTTCCGACCGGCAGGGTGAGGTCGCCCTGGCCGTGGATGATCGATCCAGTGGAGGTCACGAACTGCACGTACTGAGCCGGCCCTCCCCGGCTGGCCGGGATCCCCGGGACCTGCTGGGCGATGGCATGCAGGTCACCGGTCTGCTGGACGGCCGAGGCCTGGGCGGTGAGGGCGCTGTCAACCTGGCTGACGAGCTGACCGCGAACGACCAGGTAGCAGACCGCGGCGGCGATGAGGACGGCGATGGCCACCGAGGCGGCGGCGATGAGAGCGAGGCGACGGCGCAGGGACACAGCGGTCCTCAGTCGCGCAGCACGTAGCCGACCCCGCGTACCGTGTGCAGCAGGCGGGGCTCGCCCCCGGCCTCTGTCTTGCGGCGCAGGTAGCCCATATAGACACCGAGGGCGTTGGAGGTGGGCCCGAAGTCATAGCCCCACACGTTCTCGAAGATCGTCGTGCGGGTCAGGACCTGGCGGGGGTGGCGCAGAAACAGCTCCAGGAGCAGGAACTCAGTCCGTGACAGCTCGACAGGGCGCTCGCCGCGGTGTACCTCGTGCGCCATCGGATCGAGGACCAGGTCGGCGTAGCGCAGCACCTCAGACCCGGCCGCGCCCTCGCCGGCGCGGCGCAGGAGCGCCCGCAGCCGGGCCTGGAGCTCGCGCAGGGCAAACGGCTTGACGAGATAGTCGTCGGCGCCGACATCGAGGCCCTCGACGCGATCGTCGATTGCGTCCCGCGCAGTAAGCATCAGGACCGGCGTGCGATCACCGGCCTGGCGCAGCCGACGGCAGACCTCGAGCCCATCGAGCCTGGGCATGAGGATGTCCAGGATGACCGCGTCGGCAGGCTCGCGGGCCAGCGCGTCGAGAGCTTGCTCACCGTCCTCGGCGAGCGTGACGTTGTGATTTTCCAGGCGGAGGGCACGCTCAAGCGCCCGCCGGACGGCGGGCTCATCGTCCACCACCAACACATGCGCCATGACGGCATGATGGCGCGTACGCGTAAAAGTTCGTGAAGAAGGGAGCTCAGGCCAGTTCGAGCAGCAGCGGCGCGTGGTCTGACGGCTTCTTGCCCTTGCGGTAATCACGGGCGATACCGCAGCTGGTCACGCGCGGGCCCAGCTCCGATCCGACCAGGAGCAAGTCGATGCGCAGCCCGAAGCCCTTGTGGAAGTGCCCGGCCCGGTAATCCCACCACGTGTACTGAACCTCATCGGGGTGAAGCGTTCGGTACGCGTCCGACAGTCCGAGTTCGCGCAGGGCCTCCAGGTGGGCCCGCTCGGGGGCTGAGACGTGAGTCCCGCCCACGAATGCCGCCGGGTCGTACACGTCCGCATCGGCCGGGGCGATGTTCATGTCCCCGGCGATGATCAGCCGCTCGGGCCCCAGCTGCGCGGCTCGGGCCGCCATCGCGTCAAGAAAGGCCAGCTTTCGCGGGTATTCCGGGCTGTCCAGGCTGCGGCCATTGGGCACGTAGACGCTGGCAAAGCGGATGCCGTCGACCGTGGCCTCAGACCAGCGGGCCTCGCCCGGGACCGGGTCATCGGGCAGGCCGAGAACCGGATCGGCGAGCTCCAGCCCGTGGCGGGCCAGGATCGCCACGCCGGACCACTGGCCGGCCGAGTTGTGCACGGCCTGGTAGCCGGCGGCACCGAGCTCGTCGGTCGGAAACGTGTCCGGCGTCACCTTGGTCTCCTGCAGGCATGCGACATCGGGGGCGTGCTCGTGCAGCAGCTCGAGCACCCGGGGGAGCCGGGCGCGCAGCGAGTTGACGTTCCAGGTGACGATCCGCATCGCCCACATGTTCGGCCATAGGCCCGGTCGGAGGCGACCGGCCCGGTCGAGATGGCTCAGCTGCTCCTCATGCTCTGCTGAGAAAACCTCAGGCAGAGGGGGGCGGACGCGAGCCTAACGTCGGCGGGTCGGCAGAATCAACCTCGACATGGCACCCCGCAAGCTCGAGCAGTACCGCGCCAAGCGCGACTTCGCGGCCACGACCGAGCCGTCCGGCGCCGCCGATGGCAGCGGGGGCGCGGGGGCGCGCCGCTTCGTCGTCCAGGAGCATCACGCCACACGCCTGCACTGGGATCTGCGCCTCGAGCACCAGGGTGTGCTCGCCTCGTGGGCGATTCCCAACGGGATACCGGCCCTCCCGTCCGAGAATCGGCTCGCCGTCCACACCGAGGATCACCCCCTCGAGTACCTGGACTTCGAGGGCGACATCCCGGCCGGGGAGTACGGCGCGGGAACGATGCGGATCTGGGATCACGGCACCTTCGAGACCCATCTCTGGGACGACAAGAAGGTCGAGGTCACCTTCCACGGTGAGCGGCTCACCGGTCGCTACGGCCTGTTTCCGATCGGCAAGGGGAAGGACGACGAGAAGGACTGGATGATCCACCGCATGGATCCCCCGGTCGATCCCGGCCGGGTGGCTATGCCCGAGCGGGTCCTGCCCATGCTCGCCGATGCTTGCGCCGAGCTTCCTCGCGACGAGTCCCGCTGGGGGTTTGAGGTCAAGTGGGACGGCGTGCGGGCGATCGCCTACGTCAAGCCCGGGCGCCTGCGTCTGGAGAGCCGCAACCTGCGCGAGATCACCGACGGCTATCCGGAGGTGCGGGGTCTGCTGCGCGATCTCGGCATGCGCGAGGCCGTCTTCGACGGCGAGCTGATCACCTTCGACGAACACGGCCGGCCCAGCTTCGAGCGCCTCCAACGGCGGATGCACGTGACCTCGCCCTCGGCCGTCCGCCGGCTGGCGGCGAGCACACCCGTCGTCTACGTGATCTTCGACCTGCTCTATCTCGACGGTCACGACGTGATGGCTCAGCCCTACGGCGAGCGCCGCGCCGCGCTCGAGGGGCTGGAGCTCGGCGGGCCGGCCTGGCGGGTTCCGGCCGCGCATGCCGGACAGGGTCGTGCGCTGCTCAGCGCGACCGAGTCCCAGGGTCTGGAGGGCGTTGTGGCCAAGCGGCTGGACTCACGCTACGAGCCCGGTCGCCGCAACGGCGCATGGCTGAAGATCAAGCACACCCGGCGCCAGGAGCTGGTCGTCGGGGGCTGGCTGCCCGGTGAGGGCCGTCGTCGCAACCGCATCGGCGCGCTGTTGATGGGATATCAGGCGGAGGATGGGCGACTCCGCTTTGCCGGCCGGGTGGGGACCGGTTTCACCGAACGCACGCTCGAACAGCTCGGCTCGGTGCTGGCGCCCCTGGAGACGAGTGCGTCCCCGTTTGACCCGCCACCCAAGCTGCCGCGCAATGCCGTGTTCGTTCGTCCGGAGTTGGTGGCGGAGGTCGAGTTTCGGGAATGGACGAGCGAGGGCGTGATGCGAGCTCCATCGTTCAAGGGCTTGCGTGGCGACAAGCCGGCCGCGGAGGTGATCCGCGAAGGGCGTGGCCCGGCCACGGCCTCTGAGGCTGGCGCGACCGGGCCCGGTCGGGGCGGGCGGGCCGGTCGGGTCAGAGAGGGCGGGCAGGCCGGTCGGGTCACACAGGGCGGTCGGGGCGGAGAGGACGGTCGGGGCGGAGAGGGCGGTCGGGGCGGAGAGAGCCGTGAGGGCCCAGTCACGCCTACGGAGCTGTTCCGTGATGCCGAGTCGCTCCCCGACGGGGGGATCGCGGTCTCGGTCGACGGGCGGCGTCTGAAGCTCTCGAACTTCGACAAGGTGCTCTACCCGGAAACCGGCTTTACCAAGGGGGACCTGATCGCCTATTACGCGCGCATCGCCCCGGCCGTACTGCCTCATCTCAATGACCGCCCGCTGACCCTCAAGCGCTATCCCAACGGGGTGCAGGCGCCGTACTTCTATGAGAAGCAATCCCCCTCGCACCGGCCGGAATGGGTGCAGACGGCGCGGGTAGGCGGTGTCAACTACACGCTCTGCCAGGATCGGTCCACGCTCGTGTGGCTGGCCAACCTGGCCGACATCGAACTGCACACGTCGCTCGCCCTGGCCGACCGTCCGGAGCGGCCCACGATGCTGGTCTTCGACCTCGATCCCGGCCCGCCGGCAGCCATCGTCGAGTGCTGCCAGGTCGGGCTCGTCCTGCGGGGCCTGTTCGCTGCGCTCGGCCTGGAGAGCGTGGCCAAAACCTCGGGCTCGAAGGGACTTCAGGTCTACGTGCCGCTCAACACCCCGGTTACCTACGCGCAGACCAAGCCGTTTGCTCGCCGGGTGGCTGAGGTCCTTGAGCAACGGTTGCCCGAGCTCGTCGTGTCGCGTATGACCAAACGCCTGCGGGGCGGCAAGGTGCTGGTCGACTGGAGCCAGAACGACGAGCACAAGACGACTGTCACCGTCTACTCGGTCCGCGCCCGCGAACGGCCGACTGTGTCGGCGCCGGTCAGCTGGGAGGAGGTCCGGGCCTGCCAGGATGCTCAAGACCCAGATTTACTGACTTTTGAGACGGGCCAGGTCCTGGAGCGGGTGGCGTCCGACGGCGATCCGTTTGCCGGCCTGCTTAGTCTTCGGCAGGCTCTGCCGTCTGTCTAGGATCTTGCCCGTGGATCAGATTCAGCTGCGCAACCGCCTGCTGGTGGCCACGGGGATGTGGAAGGAGGCGACCGGGGAGCCGCTTCCCCGCATGGCTCCGGGCGACCCCGAGGATCAGATCCGCAGCTTCGAGCTCAAGCTGGTTGATCGCCTGTGGGAAAGCGCCACGCCGGAGAATGCGCGCGACATCGCCGACCGCACGTGGGACCTGGTTCATGACCGTCCCGACGGCGATGCGGTCAAGCAGCGCGTGGTCGAGTGCCACGAGGCGCTGGCCCGCATGACCCGCCTGCACGACTGAGCCGCTCGGCCGTACTAGCTGGGCAGGACGGGCGGGGTCTCGGCGGGCTCGGCCGCGCGGTTGCGGGGCAGACCGGCCGCGGCGTAGGCCTCGGTCTCGTCCAGCGTCTCCTGCTCGAGCAGGGCCTGAACCAGCGAATCCAGGTTCTCGCGGTGTTCAACCAGCGTCTCGGTGGCCGCGACGTGGGCGGCCTCAACAATCCGTCGCACTTCCTCGTCAACGAGCTGCTGGGTCTGCTCGGAGGTCTCGCTCACCCCGGGGAGCAGGGGACCCATCCCGTCCGCGGGGAGCACGGCCACGGGCCCGATCGCCGGGCTCATGCCCCAACGGCCGACCATGTGGCGAGCGATCCGGGTCAGCTGCTGGATGTCTGACTCAGCGCCGGTGGTCAGGTCGCCGAACACGACCTCCTCGGCTGAGCGCCCGCCGAGGGCGACCTTGATCTGAGAGATCAGGTGGCGCTCATCGAAGTTGAAGCGGTCTGCGTCAGGGGCCGAGAAGGTCACCCCGAGGGCCTGACCGCGAGGAATGATCGAGACCTTGCGGACCGGATCAGCGCCCGGGGTGAGCATGCCGACGATCGCGTGGCCGGCCTCGTGGTAGGCGGTGCGGCGCCGGTCATCCTCAGAGATCATCACCTTGCGCGCGGCACCGAGCACGATCCGCTCGAGCGCGTCGGTCAGGTCCTGGCGGGCCACCTTGTCGTGCCCGCGCTTGGCGGCCAGCAGCGCGGACTCGTTGGCCACGTTGGCCAGGTCGGCACCGACCATCCCCGGAGTGGACGCGGCGACCGAGCCGAGGTTGACGTCGTCGGCGAGCGGGACCGAACGTGTGTGGACGCGCAGGATGGCCTCTCGTCCGGCCCGGTCAGGCGGGGAGACGACGACGCGGCGATCAAACCGCCCGGGTCGCAGGAGGGCTTGATCGAGCACCTCGGGACGGTTGGTCGCCCCGAGCACAATCACGCTCTCCCGGGGGCTGAAACCGTCCATCTCGGTGAGGATCTGGTTGAGCGTCTGCTCGCGCTCATCATGTCCGCCGGAGACGTTGGGGCCACCGCCGGCGCGGGAGCGGCCGACGGCATCGAGCTCGTCGATGAAGATGATGGCCGGCGCGGCCTGCTTGGCCTGGGCGAACAGGTCGCGCACGCGGGAGGCGCCGACCCCGACGATCATCTCCACGAACTCCGAGGCCGACATCTGGAAGAACGGCACTCCGGCCTCGCCGGCCACTGCCCGGGCCAGCAGCGTCTTGCCGGTCCCCGGCGGCCCGCTCAGCAGCACGCCGCGCGGGATCCGGGCACCAAGCTTGAGGTACTTGTCCGGCGTCTTGAGGAAGTCGACGATCTCGGTCAGCTCGTCCTTGGCCTCGTCGATCCCGGCCACATCCTCGAAGGTGATGTGCTGATCGGAGGCCTCGACGCGCCGGGCACGAGAGCGGCCGAAGGACATCAGTCCGCCGGCGCCACCGGCACTCGCCGCGCGGCGCATGATGAAGAAGATGATCGCGAACAGCAGCAAGGTCGGCCCGAAGCCGAAGATGACGCTCTCCAGCACCGACGGCCCCTGGTTCGTGGCCTGAGCTTCGATCGTCACGTTGTGGGCCTGGAGCAAACTCGATAGGGCCTGGTTGTTGGCAAAGGACGGCACCTGGGTGGCGAAGTTCGTCGTCGGCGCGACGCTCTTATCGCCGGCCGGATAGCGGACCGCCGTGTTGAACGTGCCCTGGACGGCGTCCCCGGTGGAGGAGATCTCCTTGACGTTGTTGCTCTGAACCTGGGTGAGAAAGGTTGGGCTGTACGGGATCCGGACGGGCGCGTTGGGCTGCAGCGCCTGGGAGGAGATCCACAGATTCAGGCCCAGGAGGACGACCACGACGCCGGCGATCCACCATCGGGTGCGGTTGGGATGGGGCGTCTGACCACCGCTGTCCGGCGCGCCGCGGCCATCGGGGGCCGGCGTCACGCGCCAGCCGGGCTGATGCTGGGGAGGCGTCCCGGCGCGGTCACCGCGCGGCTTGGTCCGGCGGGCAGGAGGGGTGGGCATAGACAGATTGTGCCAAGGCGGCTGTCCGGCTTGGCATTTTTAGTACCGGTCGAGCATCGCGCGGAACATGTCAGCGCCGTGGACGGCCGCTCCGAGTGCCCCGGCGCGGTCGGCCAGCCAGCGGTCTGAGGTGACGACGCGGACCAGTCCCGGATGGGCTTCGGCCCGCAGACGACGGACGATCTCGTCGTCGGCGGCGTCGCGGCGCGGGCGCGGAGCGTGACCCACCTCGATCACGCTGGAGAGAATCGGGGGCGAGGGCTTGCGCTCGAAGATGACGGTCACGTCCTCGCCTTCGGCGGCCGCCCAGCGCTCGAGCAGGTCAACGAGCCGGAGCATCGCGGCGTCGCGGTCGCGCCACCAGCCATCGGGCCGCGTGCCGATCACGTTCATGCCGTCCACGTACCAGCGCGTCATTCGTCCACCGGCCGACGTCGATCGCGCTTACGTTCGGAGTGACGGCGCTTGGCGGTCAGGCGTCGTTTGACCGACGCCCGCGTCGGACGCGTGGCCTGGCGGGGGCGGGCCACGGTCAGCGCGCCGGACAGGCGGCGGGCCATCCGCTCCAGCGCCAGTTCACGGTTGCGCGATTGGCTGCGGGCATCCTGGGCGACGGTCACCACTCGCGGCCCGAGGCGGGAGATGATGCGCCGTTTCTGCTCGTCGCTCAGGGCGGCGGAGGCGGCGACGTCGAACGAGGCCTCGATCCGGCTCGAGGTTTTGTTGGCATGTTGGCCGCCCGGACCCGAGGAGCGAGATGCCCGGACCTCGATCTCACGCAGCGGAATCGCGGTGGTGCCGCGCAGGGGCATTGGGTCATCCATGGCAGCGCGAATGATGAACTGTGTCCAGCCGGTAAACGTTTTTGGGTAACGGGTGGACGTGGCCGGTGACCGTGCTACCTTCCCGCGCGATAGGGCTGGCCGCGATTTGTGGACAGCGACAAGCAGGTGCAGGTCTCGGGGTAGTCACAAAGCCTCCGCGAGCAGCACTTCGAGCTACGGAGGAGACAACTCCCATGCCAACCGGAACAGTCAAGTGGTTTAGCGACGAGAAGGGCTTCGGCTTCATCACGCCCGATGAGGGCAGCCGAGATCTGTTCGTCCACCACTCGAGCATCCAGGCTGACGGCTACCGCTCACTCGCTGAGGGCGCGAAGGTGTCCTACGAGGAAGAGGCCGGGCCCAAGGGCCCCAAGGCCATCAACGTCAACAAGATCTAGTCGGCTCGGGATCGGGTCCCGCCCTCCCGGGGTCGGGACCCCGCCCCGCAGAGCCTGCTCGTGACCGATTCGGTCACGATCTCCGCGCTGGCCACCGCCGGAGGCACGCTCGTGCTTGCCGTGGCCACGTTCAGTTCGGTGCGCTCGGCCAATCGCTCGGCGCGGGTGGCTGAGCTCTCGCTTCTGACGGGTCTGCGTCCCGTACTCATCCCGACCAAGGACGCGGACCCGGTCGCGCCGATCCGGTTCGGAGACGGCGAGGTCCTTCATGTCGCCGGTCACGGCGGGGCGATCGTCGTCGCCAACGACGTTGTGTACCTCGGAATGGGCGTGCGCAACGGCGGCCAGGGGCTGGGGGTGATCCACGGCTGGCGGGCCGAGCCGCGCGACGTGGACCGCGCCAACGATCGACCCGACCTGGAGTCCTTTCGCCGCCAGCAGATCGACATCTACATCCCGGCCGGCGACACCGGCCTATGGCTCGGAGCCCTGCGCGATCGTTCCGAGCCCGCGTACGCGCCGGTGCGCGGAGCCCTCGACGCCCAGGACGCCGACGGCACGATCGTCGTTGATCTGCTCTACGGCGACCACGAGGGTGGTCAGCGGACGATCGTCCGCTTCATCCTCGCGCCATGGTCAGACGAGGAGGGACAGGCTGAGCGCAGCGCCCGACGCGTTACGGCGCTGCGCTACTGGAACGTGGATCGCGCCGATCCGCGCTAGCCGTCTTTGCTCTCGGAGTCCGCCGCGATGTCGCCGCCTGCCTCGGCCGTGTCCTGGTCATCGGAGCCCGCCGTGGGCTCGTCGTCGGAGCCGGCGTCGCGGTCGCGGTCGGGCGGAGGCGGGGCACCGGGGACACTGGGATCATTGCGCTTGGCCTCCCAGTCGCTGCGCGTGTCAGAGATATCCCGACCGAGCTTGTCGCTCTCGCGGGCCATCGCGTCGGTCTCGCGCGCAAGCTCGTCGGCCAAGCCCTCGTGATCCTCGCTTGTCGACATCACCAAACAGTCTCACCCGGGCACGTGCTCTCCAAACCGATTCCGACGGTGTTGCCGGTACTATCGAAAGGTAAGGGACGGAGTGATTTGACGCACGCGCACGAGGCAGCTGGCAGATGACCAAGGCGGTCGAGGATCGCGAGCGGGTGGTCATCCGCTTTGCCGGGGACTCCGGCGATGGCATGCAGCTCACCGGGAGCCGCTTCACCGACGCCACGGTTGTGATGGGTAACGATCTCGCCACCCTGCCCAACTTCCCGGCGGAGATTCGGGCGCCCGCGGGGACGTTGGCCGGAGTCTCGGCCTTTCAGATCCATTTCGCCTCGCGCGACATCCTCACCCCCGGGGATGCCCCCAACGTGCTGGTGGCCATGAATCCCGCCGCGCTGAGGGCCAACCTCACCGAGATCGACCGGGCGGCGACGGTGATCGTCAACGAGGACGCGTTCACCAAGCGCAACCTGGACAAGGCCGGCTACGCCGACAACCCGCTTCTCGACGGGTCCTTGAGTGAGTTCCGCGTGCACCGGATTCCGATGAGCACCCTGACCACACGCGCCGTGGAGGGGATCGCGGGCGTGTCCACGCGCGACGCCAGCCGGGCCAAGAACCTGTTTGCGCTCGGGGTTCTGTCGTGGCTCTACGGCCGGCCCACCGATGTCACCAAACGCTGGATCGAGAGGAAGTTCGCCCGCCAGCCGGCCGTGGCCGAAGCCAACCTGGCCGCCTTCAATGCCGGCTGGTCATTCGGCGAGACGACCGAGCTGCTCGACGTCCAGTACCGCGTGGCCCCCGCCCGCGACGTCGCGCCCGGCACCTACCGCAACGTCAACGGCACCACCGCGCTGTCGCTCGGCCTCATCGCGGCCAGCGTGCGCTCAGGGCTGCCGCTCGTTCTGGCCAGCTACCCGATCACTCCGGCGTCCGAGCTCCTGCACGAGCTCTCCCGTCACGCCCAGATCGGCGTGACGACGATCCAGGCCGAGGATGAGATCGCCGCCGCCGGCATGGCCCTGGGAGCCGCCTTCGGCGGTCGCCTTGGCGTCACCGCCACCAGTGGGCCGGGCATGGATCTCAAGGCGGAGACGATCGGCCTGGCGGTCATGCTCGAGCTGCCCCTGGTCGTCGTCGACGTCCAGCGCGCCGGTCCCTCGACCGGGATGCCGACCAAGACAGAGCAGTCAGACCTGTTGCTTGCCCTGCACGGCCGTCACGGCGAATCTCCGCTGCCGGTCATCGCTCCCAGCACGGCCGGCGGCTGCTTTGAGGCGGCGTTCGAGGCAGCCCGGATCGCGATTCGTCATCGCACTCCGGTGATCCTGCTCTCCGACACGTTTTTGTCGGTCTCCTCCGAGCCGTGGCTGATTCCCGACGCGGCAACGCTGCCTGAGATCGACCCGGGCTTCGCCACCGTGGGATCAACCAACGGTGATTCCTTTGCGCCCTACGCCCGCGATGAGCGGCTGGCCCGGCCGTGGGCGGTACCCGGCACGCCCGGGCTCCAGCACCGCATCGGCGGTCTCGAGAAGGCCGACGGCAGCGGTAACATCTCCTATGACGGCGCCAATCACGAGCGCATGACCGAGCTGCGCGCGGCCAAGGTGGCCGGCATCGCCGACGAGATCGCGCCGCTCACGGTCGACTCCGAGCCCGGGGCCAACCTGCTCGTCCTCGGCTGGGGCTCGACGGAGGGAGCGATCCGGGCCGGGGTGGGGCGCGCGCGGGAGGCTGGACACCGGGTGGCCTGCGCTCAGCTGCGCCATCTCAACCCGCTGCCGGCCAACACGGGTGACGTGCTGCGCTCGTTCGAACGCGTGCTCGTGCCCGAGCTCAACTCCGGCCAGCTGGCCTCGGTCCTGCGCTCCCGGTTTTTGGTCGACATCGAGTCGCTGAGCAAGATCCGGGGGCAGCCTCTGTTCGCCACCGAGATCGCCCGCGCCATCGAGGAGCGCCAATGAGCACCACGCTGGACAAGACCGACTTCCAGTCCGATCAGGAGACGCGCTGGTGTCCGGGCTGCGGCGACTACGCCGTGCTCTCCGCCGTGCAGCAGTTCATGCCCGAGCTCGGGATCCCGCCCGAGCGGATCGTGTTCATCACCGGCATCGGCTGTGCCGGTCGCTTCGCCTACTACATGGACACGTACGGCATGCATGGCATCCACGGCCGCGCGCCGGCGCTGGCCACGGGCCTGGCCAGCGCCCGCGCGGATCTGTCGATCTGGGTGGTGACCGGAGACGGGGACTCGCTGTCAATCGGTGGCAACCATCTGATCCACGCTCTGCGCCGCAACGTCCCGGTCAAGATCCTGCTGTTCAACAACCAGATCTACGGGCTGACCAAGGGCCAGGCCTCACCGACCTCCGAATTGGGCAAGATCACCAAGTCAACCCCGTTTGGGGTCGCCGATCACCCCTTCAACCCGGTCGCGTTGGCACTCGGAGCCGAGGCCACGTTCGTGGCCCGCACGATCGATCGTGACCGCCAGCACCTGACCGAGGTCCTGCGCGCCGCCGCGCAGCACGAGGGCGCGGCCCTGGTCGAGATCTACCAGAACTGTCCGGTGTTCAACGACCGTGCCTTTGCCGCCCTCACCGACAAGGAGTCACGGGAGGCCAACCAGATCCGGCTCGAGGCCGGCCAGCCGATTCGCTTCGGGGCTGACGACGAGCGTGGCGTGATCCGCGGGCCCGACGGCTGCCTTCAGATCGTCGACGTCATCGACGGCGACGAGCGCGAGCTCCTCGTCCACGATCCGGCCCGGACGGACGCCGGGCTGGCCTTCTCCCTGGCCAAGCTGGCCGAGACGCCGGCCGGACCGACGCCGATCGGGGTGTTTCGCAACGTCCAACGTCCGGTCTTCGGACCCGGGCCGGCCGTCGAGCCGGCCACCGAGCGGCAGCTCGCCGACCTGCTCACGGCCGGCGATACCTGGACGATCGCCTGAGTCCCGGTGGCCACGACCGGCGTCCGCAGTGACTCCGAGCCACTGAACGCCGCCGAGGACCGGCAATGACTCCGAGCGTGCGAGGCTAGGAGTCGGCGACGGTGCCGCCGGCGGGTTCGAGCGGCAGTCCAGCCGCCGCCCAGTCGAGCAGGCCGCCGAGCATGTTGTGCGCGTCGTAACCGGCCTGGGCGAAGGCCTGGGTGGCCATTGCTGACCGGCTCCCGCTGCGGCAGTAGAAGATGACCGGGCGGTCGCGATCGATCGTCTGCGCCTCCTGGCTGAGGCGGCCCAGCTCAATCAGGCGATCACCGGCGATCCGGCCCGCGTCGTGCTCGTTGGGCTGACGGACGTCGATCAGCTGATAGTCGCCGCTCTCCAGGAGCTCGGAGACCTGCTGGGGGGTGTAGTCACCGTCGGGGGCGCTCATGGCGTAGCTGAGGCTAGTACGACCTCGCTCGCGGGCTCTCGACACCATGGCGCCAGTTCCTGCCCTGGGCCCGGCCATCCATCCACATGGCAGCCATCTTGCCTGTCCTGTACTGTGCCCGCCCGATACAGCACCCATTGCCGAGTCGTCGTGGCACCAGGTCACGGCGATCGGGGGACCCGAAGGGACCGACCGGTCCCAGGGGCGAATCGCCGGACCTCCGGCGTAGCGCACTCTTTCAGCGCGAGCCCGACAGCTAACCCCGTAGGCACCCGAAAGAGAAGGGTTAGTCTTCGTGTCCCCAGTCCGTTTCCGTGCCGCCGTCCGGCTCGGCGCCATGATCGTCATGGTCGCCGCCGCCCTGTTTCCTGCCACCGCGCTGGCCGCCACGCATCTGGGCTCGCGCGCCCTCCACCGGGGCATGCGCGGCTCCGACGTGCGCACGCTGCAGATCGATCTGACCCGGGTCGGTCTGCACACCTCGGTCACCGGTTTCTTCAACGCGGCGACGCGCCGCACCGTGGTCCGCTTCCAGCGCGAGAACGGCCTGGCGCCAAGCGGCCAGGTTGGATCGCGCTTTGTGCGCGTGCTCAGGCGACAGCTGGTCGCGCGGTCGATCACCGCGGTGGCCGACAGCGGCGGAAACGGCGGCAGCGGCCTGGGCGGCAGCGCGAGCTCGTCAAGCTCCAGCTCGTCCAACTCCTCGAGCACCACGGTCCGACGGGATGGCGGTTCCCAGCATCTGGGTGAGCGCACGCTGCGTCCCGGGATGCACGGTCACGACGTGCGTGTGCTCCAGGGCTACCTGACCCTGGCCGGCTTCCCCACCAGCGTCGATGGGCATTACGGGCCAGGGACCAAGCGCAACGTGATTCGCTTTGAACGCTCGCGGGGCCTGCGCGCCAACGGCGTGGTCACCTACAGCCAGTCGCTCGCGCTGCGCGCCGCGGTGGCCAAGACTCAGGCCACCACCAGCGCCGCGGCGGGCAAGGCTCAGATCAACGCCAACGGCACGGCCACCGCCCCGGCCGGCGCACCGCAGACCGTCCAGCGGGTGATCGCGGCGGCCAACCAGATCATCAGCAAGCCCTACCGCTATGGCGGTGGGCACGGCAGCTTCAACGACTCCGGCTATGACTGCTCGGGCGCGGTCAGCTATGCCCTGCACGGCGGCGGACTGCTGGCCTCGCCTGAGGCCTCCACGGGCCTTGAGTCCTACGGCACTGGGGGCCCCGGCAAATGGATCACGGTCTACGCCAACGCCGGGCACACGTGGGTCGTCGTGGCCGGCATCGCCTTCGACACCGCCAACTACGGTGGCCCCAACATCCCCAGCGGAAGCGGCCCGCGCTGGCGGTCAAACCCGACCGGAAATCTGCGTGACGGCAGCGATTACGTCGTCCGCCACCCGTCCGGACTCTGATCCGTTTGCGCGCCGCCGGATGGTCTGGGCTCTGACGCCCGGTCGCGCGCGGCGGCCCTATCCGACCGCGTAGCATCAGGGGGCGAGCACCATGTCCGCCCTGTCCGAGCTGTACACGATCCCCGAGGAGCATCTCGAGTTCCTGGCCACGATCCGTGACATCGCCCGTGAGCGGATCGCGCCGCGGGCGGCGGAGATCGACGAGCAGGCCGCCTATCCGCACGACCTGCGGACGCTGCTGGCTGAGCAGGACATCCTCGGCCTGCCCTTCGACAGCGAGTACGGCGGCACCGGCACCGGCACGCTGATGCTCAACATGGCGATCGAGGAGATCGCCAAGGCCTGCGCCTCCACCGCGCTGATCCTCATGATCCAGGAGCTGGGGACGCTGCCGATCAAGCTGTTCGGATCCGAGGATCTCAAGGATCGCTTTCTGCCCCGCTGCGCCAGCGGCGAATGGTCACCGGCCTTTGCGCTGTCCGAGCCCGACGCAGGCTCTGATCCCGGCGGGATGATCACCCGCGCCGTTGCGGACGGCGATGAGTGGGTGATCGACGGAACCAAGAACTGGATCACCAACCTGGGCATCGCCGACTTCTACGTCGTGTTTGCCGTCACCGATCGGGAGGCCGGCCACTCCCGCGGCATCACCGCGTTCGTCGTCGAGGCTGACCGTCCCGGCTTCAGCGTCGGCAAGCTCGAGCACAAGATGGGCATCCGGGGCTCACCAACCGGCCAGCCGATCTTCGATGGCGTGCGCGTGCCGGCGCAGAACATCGTCGGCGAGGTCAACGAGGGCTTTCAGGTTGCCATGGGCACACTGGACCTCTCCCGTCTGGGTGCCGGCGCGCAGGCGCTGGGCATCGCCCAGGGCGCCACCGACTATGCGGCCGCCTACGCCCGCGAGCGCCGGCAGTTCGGCAAGCCGATCAACTCCTTTCAGGCCATCCAGTTCAAGCTGGCCGACATGGAGACGCGGTGCGCCGCAGGGCGCGAGCTGCTCTATCAGGCGTGCGCCAAGGTGGACCGCTCCATCGCGGCCCGCTCAGCTCCCGGCCTCGCCCACGATGAGCCGCCTTGGAGTCGTCCGGCTGACTCCGACATCGGAAAGTTCACCGCGATGGCCAAGCTGTTCTGCTCTGATACCGCCATGGCCGTCACCGTCGACGCCGTCCAGGTGCTCGGAGGCTACGGCTACGTCAAGGATTACCCGGTGGAGCGGATGATGCGCGACGCCAAGATCACCCAGATCTACGAGGGCACCAACGAGATCCAGCGTCTCGTCATCGGCCGCACGATGCGCTAGGCCATATGTCCGGACGGCAGCCCACCATGCGCCGGATTCTCCTCTCCGCCGTGGCCGCGATGACCGTCGGCCTGGGGCTGGTCAGCGTGCTGGCGGGGTTCAGCGACTCCTTCCCGCTTCGCCTCGTGCAGGGCGTGGCCGTGTTCGCGGCCGGCGCGGTGATTCTCGGCGGGGCGGTGGTGTGGGCGATGGTCCATCTGGCCGGCTGGCGGGAGCCAGAGTCCGAGGAGGACTTCGAGGCGCTGGTGCAGAACGCCGAGCGGCTGGCGGCCGAGGGCAGCTGGGGCGACTCAGATGGCGAGGACTACGGCGACGTCTCGCTCGATGATCCCCTGCCCGTCGAGGACGACGAGGACTTCCGGGCCCTGGTCCGGGCCGCCGTCGACGAGCTGCCGCTCGAATTCCATCGCGCGCTCGAGCATGTGGCCATCGTCGTCTCCGACGGCGGCCGGCGCCGGCGCGCCTACGGCCTGTATCAGGGCGACACCGTGGCTCGGGACTTCTTCCACGATCGCATCATCATCTTCAAGGACACGCTGCTGCGCGACTTCGGCCACGATCCCGAGCTGCTTAAGGCCCAGGTCACGCGGACCGTCCGCCACGAGCTCGCCCACCATCTCGGCTGGGACGAGAACGGCGTGCGCGGCCTCGGGCTCTGAACCGGGCAGGCGGCCGCGTCTGCGTAGGATTCGCGGCCCCGAACAGGAGTCACTGATGCCCGAAGCCGTAATCGTCGACGCCATCCGCACGCCCATCGGTCGAGCCATGAAGGGCTCGCTGAAGACCGTGCGGGCCGATGACCTGGCTGCCCTGCCCATCCGCACGCTGATCGAGCGCAATCCCGGAGTCGATTTCGCCCAGACCAACGATGTCCTCATGGGCGCTGCCTCGGGGATCGGCGAGCAGGGGTACAACGTGGGACGCAATGCCGCGCTGCTGGCCGGCCTGGACCACCATGTCCCCGGCTGCACCGTCAACCGTTTCTGCGCCTCGTCGCTGATGACCATCCGCATGGCCTCCCACGCGATCAGGGCCGGCGAGGGCGATCAATACATCGCCGCCGGTGTTGAGGCGGTGTCTCGCGCCGGTCTCGGCGCCGGGATGATGGATGAGGCCAAGAACCACGCCCTGGATGGCTCGGAGGGCTCGGCCTACGACGTCTACATCCCGATGGGAATGACGGCGGAGAACGTCGCCGTGCGCTGCAAGGTCACGCGCGAGCAGCAGGACGAGTGGGCGGTCATCTCCCAGAACCGTGCGGTCGAGGCCCGCGACAGCGGCCACTTCGATGAAGAAATAGTCCCCGTCACGGTTCCCGCCCACCAGGACAAGGACAAGGAGGGCAACGAAATCGACGTGCCCGAGACGGTGGTATCTCGCGACGATGGTCCCCGGGTCGGGACGACGATGGAGGTGTTGGGCCAGCTGCGCCCCGCCTTTCGCCCCGACGGGACGGTCACGGCCGGCAACTCGTGCCCGCTCAACGACGGCGCCGCCGCCGTTCTCGTCATGTCCCAGGAGAAGGCCCGCGAGCTCGGCCTGAAGCCCAAGGCGCGCATCATCGCCTCGACCGTGGCCGCGATCCGGCCCGAGATCATGGGCCTGGGGCCAATTCCGGCCATCCAGGCCCTGCTCAAGCAGACCGGGATGACGATCGATGACATCGACATCGTCGAGATCAACGAGGCCTTTGCCGCTCAGATCGTCCCGTGCCGCAAGGAGCTCAATATCCCGGAGGAGAAGCTCAACCCGTTCGGCGGCGCGATTGCCCTCAGCCATCCGTTCGGCATGACCGGGGCGCGCATCATGACCACCCTGATCAACGGGCTGCAGGCTCGGGGCGGCACCTACGGCATCGAATCCATGTGCGTGGCCGGCGGCATGGGCCAGGCCATGCTGATCGAGCGACTCACCTAGACGGGCGGGCAACCGAGACCGCGAACAGATCCCGTGGGTCGGTGAGCCAGCTTTCCAGCTCCAGGCCCGCCGCTTCGAGGTCGCCCGTGATCCGCTCCCGGGTGAACTTGGCGCTGATCTCCGTACGCAGCTCCTCGCCGGCGGCAAAGTGGACCCGGAGATCGAGATCGGCGATCCGGACTGACATCGGGCGCATGGCCCGCAGGCGCATCTCGATCCACTCGTGGACGCGGTCGAAGAAGGCGACGTGCGCGAAGGCCTCGGGGTCGAAGTCGCCGCCGAGCTCGCGGTTGATCACCCGCAGCACGTTGCGATTGAACTCGGCCGTCACGCCCGCGGAGTCGTTGTAGGCGGCCTCGATCACCTCGGGTCGCTTGACGAGGTCGGTCCCGAGCAGAAGCCGGTCCTCGGGACCCAGCAGCGTGGCCATCCTGGCCAGGACCCCGCGACGCGTGCCGGGCGGGAAGTTGCCGATCGTGCCGCCGAGAAGGGCCACCAGCCGCGCCACACCCGGTTGGGCAGGCGGCACGTGTTCGAGGTGACGCTCGAGGTCGCCGACGACGCCGTGGACCTGGAGGCGGGGAAACTCAGCGACGAGAATGCGCACCGCGTCCTCAACCACCGTCGTCGATACGTCGAGCGGGATGTAACGGTGCAGCGACCGGTTGGCGGCCATCGCGTCGAGCAGGAGCCGGGCCTTGTCCGACGCTCCGGAGCCGAGCTCGACGAGCTCGCCGGCGCCGGTGGCGGCTACGATCTCGGCGGCATGGGTGCGCAGGATGCTCATCTCCGCGCGGGTGGGGTAGTACTCGGGCAGCTCGGTGATGCGCTCGAACAGCTCGGAACCGCGAGCATCGTAGAAGTGCTTGGGAGCAAGCTCCTTGAACGGCTTGGTCAGACCGTCGAGCACATCATTGGCCAACGAGCGTTCGTCATCCTCGGTCAGCCAGGAGTCGATCTGGACGTGATCGGTGTCGCGCACGGTCCTCATCAGGGATTACCGGCCACGCGCAGGCCGCTGAAGATCTGGCGTCGATCAGCGTAGTCCCAGTTGCGGAAGGTCGGGGTTCCCACCCGGGGCCGCGTGGCCCAGGAACCACCGCGCAGGACCTTGAAGTCGGAGCCGAAGAAAACCTCGGAGTACTCGCGGTAGGGGAACGGGGTGAAGCCGGGATAGCCGCCGAAGTCGCTGGCCGTCCACTCCCAGACGTCACCGATCATGCCCAGGCACCCGTACGGTGACGCGCCGTCGGGGTGAGCGCCGGCGGCCACGGGTCCGCCGGCCAGCTGGTCGACGTTGGCGTGCCATCCCGGCACGGTGGGCTCATCGCCCCAGGGCAGCCGCCGTGCCCGTCCCAGATCCTGGTCCCAGGTCGCCGCCTTTTCCCACTCATCTTCAGTCGGAAGGCGCAGTCCGTGCGCTCTGGCGAAGGCGTCGGCCTCGAACCAGGAGATGTGGACGACCGGCCGGTGCGGGTGCAGTGGCTCTAGTCCCGTGAGGCGCCACTCGCTGCCCAGGTCAGGCGTCCAGCCACCTGGTCGGGTGATGTCGTAGTCCTCCTTCCAGCTCCAGCCTTCGTCAGACCACCATTCGCGCCGCTCGTAACCACCTCCCTCCACGAACGTCAGATAGGTTGCGTTGGTGATCGGCGTGCGCCCGATCAGGTAGCCGCGCACATCGGTGTGATGGCGCGGGCGCTCATTGTCGTAGGCAAAGCCGTTGGCCGAGGCCCCGATCGTGCACTCGCCACCCGGGATCTCGATCAGCTCGAGGCCGGTGTGGCCGCTGATCGCCGACGGGCGGCCCGTCCGGGCCGTGCCCCTGCGCCCGTCGAGGCGATAGTTCTGAAGGTGGGCGAGCTGGAGCGTCTGGAGCATCGTCTCGTTGTGCTGGAGCTCGTGGCGGATGATCAGCTCGGCGATGAGCCCGTCTCTGACTCCGCACTCAGCGATCACCTCGAGTGTCCGCGCCCGGACCTCGGCCAGGTACGCGCGGGCCCCGGGCGCGTTGAGCAGGGGAAGGTCGCCGCGACCTGCCCGCGGCGTCTCAAACGCGTCGTAGACGTCAGCCAGCTCCTCGTGCAAAAGCGGCCGGCCGCCGAGCCGGTGAGCGATCCATAGGTCCTCGAAGGCAGCGATATGGCCGAGATCCCAGACGAGCGGGCTCATCAGCGTCGAGTGCACCTGCTCGAGGTCGGGATCAGAGACTGAGGCGACCAGCGCCTCCGTGCGCTCCCGAGCGTCAGCGAGAGCCGAGACGGCCTGCGCTTCGGTCAGACCGACCGCTTGCAACTGCGAGCCGTCCACTACCGAGCATTGTGGCAGCCTCGAGCCCTCGCCATATCTAGTTCGTGCGCTGGTAGCGCAGGAACAGCGTGCTGTCGCGCTCCAGCACCCCAGCAAGACGGGCGTGGGCGAGCTCGGGTAGCTCGGGTCCGGCGGTGATTGCCGTCTCGGCGCCACCGCCGAGGAGCTTGGGAGCCAGAGTGAGAAAGAGCTCGTCGATGACCGCCTCCCGCAACAGGGCTCCGAGGACCAAGGCACCCCCCTCACACAACAGCGCGCGCACGCGATGCGAGGCGCGCAGGTGGGCCAGCGCATGAGCGAAATCGAGCTCGCCGGGGGGGAGGGGGACGATCTCGACGTGCGCCGCCACGTCTCTCAGCTGCACTTCGGCGCCGGTGAACACGACCACCTGGGCCTCGGGCTCTGAGAACAGGGGGATGTCGAGCGGGAGCTGCCCGCTGCGGGTGAGCACACAGGCCAACGGCTCGGCGGGCAGCCCCTGCGCGACGCGGCGCGCCCGGACGTCGGGGTCTTTGATCAGGCGCCCGTAGCGCTCGGCTTCAAGCGTCCGGGTCCCGACGAGAACGGCGTCCACCGCGCCCCGCAGGGCAAAGAACACGGCCCGGTCCCCCTCATCCCCGAGCCCACCGGAGCGGCCCTTGACGCTGCCCCGGCCGTCGAGGCTGGAAACGAAGTTGGCCGCGGTGTACGGGCGGCCCTCCGGGGCCAGGGCCCGGAAGGGCAAGCTGCGCACGTAGGCCTCGATCTCGACCTCTCCGGGCGCGGGAGACAGCTGGCGGAACAGCATGCGCCGGAGTGTGACCGAAAACCACTAGGCTCCCGGCGCGATGCACTTCAAGGACCTCAGTCGCGGCGAGCTGCTGTCCACCATCGGCGGGGCTCTGCTGCTCATCTCGCTGTTCCTCAGCTGGTACACGCTGGGCAACCAGCACGCGCTGCTGCAGAGCTGTCACGGTCCGAACACCAAGTGCTCGGGCTGGTCCTCGCTGGGCCCGCTCAGGTTTGTGTTCCTCGCGGCCGCGCTGGCCCCGATCATCCTCTCCTGGATCATCATCCGCGGCCACGCGTTGTCCTGGCCACGCGGCGAGGTGACGGCGGTCGTGGCCATGACCGCCTTGATCATCACCCTGTTTGCCGGGGTGATCGACAAGCCGGGGGCGCCCAAGGCCGAGATCGGCATCACGATCGGCTGGTGGGTGGCGCTCCTCGCCGACTTGCTCATTCTGTTCGGCTCTGTCTGGCGCGCCCAGGAGAGCGGCGCGCGTCGCAAACCCCCCGGGGTGCTATGAGCGTCGCACCGCCCGCGGGCAAGCCGGACCGCAACCTAGCCCTGGAGCTGGTCCGGGTCACCGAGGCGGCCGCGCTGGCCGCGGCCCGCATGATCGGGCGCGGGGATAAGGAGGGCGCCGACCAGGCGGCCGTTGACGCCATGCGCGAGGTGCTCGAGACCGTCTCCATGGACGGCGTGGTCGTGATCGGCGAGGGCGAGAAGGACGAGGCGCCGATGCTCTTCAACGGCGAGCACATCGGTGACGGCACCCCGCCACAGGTCGACATCGCCGTCGATCCGCTGGAAGGGACCCGGCTCACCGCGCTGGGAATGCCGAGCGCCCTAGCGGTGATCGCGCTCTCTGAGCGGGGAGCGATGTTCGATCCCGGCCCCTGCGTGTACATGGAGAAGATCGCCGGCGGCCCGGATATCGCCGACCTGCTCGACCTCGACCGGCCGCTGGCCGAGACGCTCAATCTGATCGCCGAGCGCAAGAAGCGCGATATCCGCGACGTGATGGTGGTCATGCTCGACCGCGAGCGCCATCACGACGCCATGCGGCAGGTCCGTGATGCCGGCGCCAGGGTCCGCCTGATCACCGACGGCGACGTATCCGCCGCCCTCTTGGCGGTCAGCGAGAACTCCCCGGTCGACCTGCTGTGGGGCATCGGCGGAACGCCCGAGGGGGTCATTTCCGCGGCGGCCATCAAATGCATCGGCGGCCAGCTGCTCGGCCGGCTATTCCCGCGCAGCGACGAGGAACGCACGGCCGCCGTCGACGCGGGTTATCAGCTGGAGAAGGTGCTCACCTGCGATGACCTCGTGGCCGGCGATGATGCCTTCTTCTCGGCCACCGGCGTGACCGACGGCGACGTGCTGCAGGGTGTGCGCTACCAGGGCGAACGCGGCGCGAGCACCGAATCACTCGTCATGCGCTCGCGCTCAGGGACGGTGCGCCGGATCTTCGCCCGTCACGACCGGGCCAAGATGCGCGCCCTGGGCATTCGCTACAGCTGACCCGTCCGGCCAGTCCTCGCGCAGCGCTCCGATCTTGGACTGGGCCAGGTCGAGCTTGGCCAGGGAGCGCAGGAAGTTGTTGGTGACCAGGACATGGAGCGCCGACTGGGTCATCTCGTAGACCGGAGTGCTGAAGCCGACGGCGATCGAGGGATAGAAGTTGGCCACTTCGACCTCGATCTTGAGCTTGGCGCGACCGTTTTCGTCGATTCCCTTGCGCCGCACGTCGACTGATAAATATCCGCACCCGCGACCGTTGCGGGCCACCAGCAGCCCATCTTTGATGCGCCACCGTACCTCCCCGTGCTCGGCCTCGATCGTGTACTCGGGGGCGTCGAAGCGCAGCAGGGTGAACGGGCGTCCCAGCAGCAGGACCGAGCGGGTTCCGTCTCCGTAGGCGACCTTGATGAGCCCGAGCGTCACGCGGGAGAGAAAGCGCCAGTAGGTGCGGGCGAGATTCTCGAGGTTGGCCGGCGTCCAGATCTTCTCGAGGTCGTCGGGCTCAAGGGTCAGCTCAGCGGACTGGGCCGAGCGGACGGCCCCGTCGTGGGCGATCGATGTGGACTGGCGCGGCGAGACGAGCACCGCGTGGGCGGGCAGGGGCCGGCGGTCGTGGCGGCGGCGCCAGGCGACGATGACGGATGCGGCGGCGATGATGAGCGCGATGGGGGCGATCACGGGTGGATTGTGCCCGAGGGGAGCCGATTCAAGCTGGCAGGTGGCCCGGCCCGGGACGGGCTCTTAGGCCGCCAGCTCCTCGAGGGCGACCACGCTGCCGGCGGGCAGCAGCCCCTCTCCGGCCGGGATCATGGCCAGCGCGTGGGCGCCGAGCAGTGAGCTGAGGAGGTGAGAACCCTGCGCGCCGTTGGGGACCGCGGTGGTCTGCCCGTCGTCTCGGTTCAGGATGACCCGGACCGCCTGCTCACGGCGGGGATTGCGCTTGACCGGAACCCCGAGCACCGCCTCGGGCTCCAGCCGCCGGGGATCGGTGCGCCCCTGGAGGGCGTACAGGGCCGGCAGGACGAACAGCGAGAAGGTCACCACGGCCGAGACGGGGTTGCCCGGCAATCCGAACACGAGACGGTCGCCGCCGAGGGTCCCGAACCAGGTCGGTTTGCCCGGCTGCAGGGCCACGCTCCAGAAGATCTCGTTGACCCCAAGCTCGGCCAGGGCTGGTTTGACGTGATCATGCGGACCCACCGACACCCCGCCGGAGATGATGACCACCTCCGAGCGCTCGAGTGCGGCGGCGATCCCTGTGCGCGTTGCCTCCCGCGTGTCGGCGAGGTGCTCGGGCGTCGCGGTGCGGGCGCCGGCGTGACGGGCCAGCGCGTCGAGCATGGGGGCGTTGGAGTTATGGATCTCGCCGGGCCCGAGCGGCTCGCCGGGTGCCCGCAGCTCATCGCCGGTGGCCAGGACCGAGATACGCGGCGCACGGGCGACGCTGACGCTGGCGGCACCGCCGGCCACGGCGGCGCCGAGCTCGACTGGTCCCAGCCGGATCCCGGCCCGCAGGACCGTGAGGCCCGCGACCAGGTCCTCGCCGGGGAGGCGGATGTGCTCGCCCGCGGCGCTGTCGACGCCGGTCTCGATGCGGCCGTCCTGGCCCACGGTCACCGTCTCCTGGGGAATGACAGCCGTCGCGCCTGCGGGGAGGGCGGCGCCGGTGGAGATCCGGATCGCCTGGCCCGCATTGAGCTGCTGCGGCGTCGGTGCGCCGGCGCGTGATTCCCCGACGACAGTCAACTCGCGTCCGGCCGGACCGGCCATGATCGCGTAGCCATCCATGGCCGAGCAGGCAAACGGCGGAACATCGCCCGCGGCGGACACGTCGGCGTCGAGGATGCGGTCAAGCGCCGCCGCGATCGGAACGTCCTCGGGTGCTAGCGGGGTGACAGCGGAGAGGACGAGGCCTTGGGCCTGGGCGACGGAGATCAGGGGATTTGACATGCCGGCTCGGCCGCGGAGCTTATTGCCTGCCGGCGGTTGGGCGGACGGTCCGGGGAGCGGGGAGGGACGGTCCGGGCAGCGGGGAGGGACGGTCCGGGCAGCGGCGAGCGACGGTCCGGGCAGCGGGGAGGGACGGTCCGGGGCAGCGGCGAGCGAGGTCCGGGCAGCCGGGGAGCGACGAGCGCCCGCCGGTCCCGTCAGCATTGTTCGCAAGGAGCGTCCCCACACGCGCGGAGCCGACTGGGCCCCGTGATACAAGACGCCGATGCATCTCGGAGCACCCCGCCGCCGGCGGGCCCGACCGGTCGCCGACGCGTCCCTGGACGCGCTGCTCGACCGCTCGGAGGATCTGGCCAAGGGATGGCTGCTGGCCCTGCTCGAACAGGCGCCACTGGACGATGCCCCGCGCATTCTCGCCACCGACCTGACGCGTGAGGGACCCCGGGTCTGCGAGGCGGTCCTGCGGGCGATCGGTTCCGACGCCGACCAGCGTCGCCTCGAGCCGGGGGAGCCACTGGCCCCGCTCGCCGCCCGGGTCGGGGAACTGGCCGGCGCAAGCGGAGCCCGGGACACCGCTCAGGCCGTCGATGCCCTCCAGGACGTGACCTGGGCCGCCCTGCGCGCCGAGCTGCGCGATCCCGACCCGGAGCTCGTCTCCCAGCTGGCCGAGCGCCTGGCTCAGGTCACAGCGGTGCTCCGCGGTGCCGCCCTCGGTTCTCAGCCCGGGTATGACGCGCCCAAGGTACCGGGCGCTCCCAGCGCGGGCGCTCCGGCCGCGGCGTCCGGTCTGACACCCAGCCCGGCGTCCGGTCTGACACCCAGCCCGGCGGAGGATGCGCCCCCACCGGCTTCGGCCGCCCCGCCGGGCACGCGGGACGGGCCGCCCGACGGCCACCGGGGTCCGGCCCGCAGCTCGAGCACCCACACCTTGTCGGCGGTGCCCCCGCCCGGTACGGCGCCGCATCCCGCTCCCGCGCCAACGCCAGGCCCTGCCGCCGGGGCGCCGACGCACGGTTCGGCCCCCGGGGCGCCGCTGACGGCGGCCACGCCCGAGCCCCGGCTCCGGGCCTGGGTGGCCGCCGAGCCGCCGCCGCCCGAGCCCGCCGCCCTGTGGGTCGGAGCGCTGGCCGACGAGATCGCGCGCACCGGGGCAGCCCCGCTCTCCCTGCTGCTGGCCGAACTCGAGGATGCCGATCGCGTGCTCGCCGTCGAGGCCGAGCCTGACGCCACCTTCCACGACTTCACGCATGCTCTGCGCCGCGCGGTCCGCCGCCAGGACATCCTCGTCAGCGAGACCGCCTCGCGGGCCTGGGTCATCGCCCGCGACACCGATCGCGACAATGCCCGCTCCCTGGCGGCGCGGATCTCCGCGTCGGTCCGTGATGCCCGTCCCTGGCGGGGCGCGCCCCTGGTGGCCAGCGTGGGCTTTGCCGTGCTGGGCCAGGACGGCTTCACCCCCGGCGAGCTGATCCAAGCCGCCGAGGAGGCCCGCTTTGCGGCCTCGGCCGGTGGCACCGTCTGAGGCGACGCCGGCGGGTGAGGCGCGGCTGAGGGCGCGCTGCGAGCGGGGCGGAGGCACAGGTCGCCCGGATGCCGGTTCGCCCGGTGTCCCTCAGGAGGGGCCGGGTTGGTCTAGGAGACGGGCTGGCCTAGGAGGCGGCTGCCGCGACCGGCGCCTGCGGCAGTGAGACGGCGCCGATCCGAGACGTTCCACTGACCCGGAGCGCCTTGCCGGCGGCCATGGTCAGATCCCAGTCAGCTCGATTGGCATACGGCCCGCGATCGATGACCGGGACGACCATCGTCCGGCCGCGGTAGAGGACCGCCACCTTCATCCCGCAGGGCAGGGTGCGGCTGGCCACGCCGATCGTCGTCCGGGTGAGACGCTGGCCGCAGGCGGTCCGGTGGCCGTAGAAGCCGGGGCCGTACAGCGTGGCCAGTGATGACCGGTAGACCGTGACGGTGAGGGTCGGAGCCGCGGAGGCGGTCGAGGCCGAGCCCGATTGCACGACGATGGCCCGGATCGAGAACCGACCGATGTGATTTGTGCTCCAGGTCGCGGTGAACGAGCCGTCGGGGGCAACGGTTGTCGTCACGGTGGGCGTCCACTGCCAGTTGGTCTGGTGGCCGAGACGCTCGATCTCGATCGTCCTGCCGGCCGCGCTGGCGGCGGTCCCGGAGAAGCTGAGACCGCTGCGCAAAATCGTCGACGCGCTCGTGTGGAGCGTGATGCCGTCGCCGGAGGCCGACACCGGTCCGCTCGTGGACGAACTGCTGGAAGTACCGCTGCTGGCGCTGCCGCTGCTGGTCGAGCCACCCAGGCCGGCACCACCGCTGCCGCCCGCCCAGGCTAGGGAGGGCAGCACGAACAGCCCGCTCAGTACGACGAGCAGGGCGCAGACATGGGCACGGCGATTTGCAGTCAAGTCAGTCATCCGGATGGGGTGCCTACGGGGTGAGCTGACGGGCTCGCGCTTTTGGCGCTACGGCCTCAATCGGGCCGATTCGCCCCCGCGGATACGAAATCCGCAAGTGGTTCCCCCGCCGACCGCCCGCGGACGGACGATCGTTCGGCTGGTTGCAGCCGGGCAGTATACAAATGCCGAACCGGAGGTCGGTTTCCCGCAGTCACGGGCTGTCCCCCCGGTCGGGTACGCCGCGGCCGCAGGGCCGCGCGTGCGTCAGCCGGGGGCGCACCGCGCACCGGCGGGAAGAGCGCACGGGACGGCTGATCGGAACGGTTGCGACGGAACCTCCGTCCCAAAGTCGCAAATACGGAACCTTTGGGACGGAGGTTCCCCCAAACGGCAACGTTCGTCTTGTCTGCGCGGCCCCTCGGACCGCCGGTTCTCAGCGCCGGGGCAGCCGCGAGAGCGTCCGGCGCAAAGCCCGGGCGCCGGCGTGCAGGCCGATCTCGGCCAGTTCGGCCGCCGCCTGGACGGCGGTCTCCAGGGGACCCGGGTTCTCAGGCGCCGACGGCGTCGCCTTGGGCGCCTCAGTGGCGCGCGGCGGGGTGGTCGCCTGCGGCTTTGGCTTAGCCGCCGGGCGCTTGGCCGCAGGCCTGGGTTTCCGGGCGGCCGCCTGGGCCTTGGCGGGAGTCGCCTGGGCCTTGGCGGGAGTCGCCTGGGCCTTCGCCGCTGCCCTCTCCTTCGTGGCTGCAGTTGCCTTCGGAGCGGGCTTGGCCTTGGCGGTAGCCGACTTGACCTTCGCGCCGGTCGCAGCGGGCTTGGCCTTCGCCCGGGTCGCAGCGGGCTTGGCCTTGACCCCGGTCGCAGCGGGCTTGGCCTTGGCCCCGGCCACGGCGGGCTTGACCTTCGCCCCGGTCGCAGCCGGCTTGGCCTTCGCCCCGGGCGCAGCCGGCTTGGCCTTGGCGCCCGGCGGGCTCTGGGCGACCGGGGGCTTGGCGTCAGGCTCCGCGCCGGCCGCGGAATGAGCGGCCACGGGGGCCGCGGAATCAGAGGCCACGGGGGCCGCGGGATCAGAGGCCGCGGGGGGCGCGGGATCAGAGGTCACGGGGGGCGCGGATGCCGGGGGAGGGGTTGCGCCTTGGGCCGCCGGGCGCTTGGCGCTGCGGCGGTGAGGGCGAGTTCGGGGCAGGGCGCCGAGGACTCCGGGTGGGGTTTCGTCGCTCATCGCCTCACATCATCGCGCACTGACGTCGCCGAGGTCTCAAGCCTGCCTCAATGGGCCCGAAAGAGGCGGCGTGGGAGAGATGCTCGCCAGCCTTCCTACAGTCGTAGGGAGAAAATCGAGCGGAACTTTGAAACGCGGGCGGCTGTTCTACGTATTTAGAGCCAGAACCGGCCCGCGGACGTGACCACGTCAGGTTCAAAAGGACCGACCGGCAGTGCCCACCGCGTTGACTTCGTCGGGCGGCGGAATTACAGTTTCAGGCATGTTTGAATAGCGGTCGTGCGCTCTGAGGGCCGACCTAAACGCTGTTATCCAGCGCTTCTTCAGCGCAAAGGACGGAAACGGAACCAGATGTCAGTAGCGGAACTGCAAGAACTCGAAGAGATCAAGGGACTGGTCAACCGGGGGCAGCAGCTCGGAGTTCTCACCTACTCCGAGATCGCCGGAGCCGTATCTGAGCTGGATCTCGACGAGACCGACGTCGAGGAGCTGCACGGCTTCCTCGAGCGGGCTGAGATCGAGCTGGTGGAGGAAGTTGATCCCGCCCAGGCCGCCACCGAGGTCGAGCGTGCGCCGGACAAGCGTGGCCGCCGCAAGGCGAAGACCGCGATTGACCTCAAGCCGGACATGACGACCGACTCCCTGCAGCTGTTCCTCAAGGACATCGGCAAGGTG
>JAXDGI010000070.1:0-2700 GCA_034665145.1 Solirubrobacteraceae bacterium | reverse complement strand
GATGGGCTCGCGACCACCGGCTCCCGGCGGATCGTCTCCGAGTTCGTCAAGCTGCAGCCGAGGCTCGAGCAGTGGCGGGACGTCCCCGGTATGACCGATCTGCACACGGCCGTCGCCGGGCTCTGCTGAGTGGAGGGCTGAGGTGGGGATCGACCGGACGTTCGTCATCTGGAAGTTCGGCGCTTCCCTGGACGGGCGCCTCGCGGCGGCTGACGGCTCCAGCCAGTGAATCACCAGCGAGGAGTCGAGGACCGACGCCCATCGGCTCAGAGCGGAGTCGGACGCGGTCATGGTGGGGTCCGGAACGCAGCGGATCGACAATCCGCACCTCGCAGTCCGTCACGTGGAGGCCGATCGGCAACCGCTGCGGGCCCGACCCTAGCCTATAGCCTAGCGGGCTCGTTCGTGGCGGCCGGCCTGGTCGATCGCGTGGTCGCCTACATCGCGCCCGCGCTGATTGGCGGAGGCGGACTCTCGGCCCTCGGCGGAGAAGGAGCACCATCGATCGACGCCGTCCGCAGGTTCGAACTGGAAGAAGTGACCCGCATCGGTCCGGACGTAAGGCTGATCGCCCGGCCGCTCACATAATCGGTCGGTCCCGGCAGCAAGGCAGGCACCGTCGCCTGAGCCGCGGGGCGCTCACCTGAAATTGCGCAAGATACCTATCTGCTTCGTTCAAGTAGGCGAGCATGAAGGGACGGGTGGCATCGTGTTAGACGTTGGGCAGATGCGAGCAGAAGGGGTGGTGGGTGTGATCCTCCCGAAAGGCCGCGACCCTCGTTTCGTGATGATCCGCCGCGGTGGGACCCTCACGGAATCGGATCACCAGCTCCTCGCCCTGTGGGCGGCATCGTGCGCGGAGCACGTCCTTGACCTCTTCGAGTCGGCTCAGCCTGAGGACCAGCGACCGCGCCAGGCGATCGAGCAGGCACGCGCCTGGGTGCGCGGTGAGATCACCATGACCCAGGCTCGCACGGCGGCCGGCCATGCAAACGCCGCGGCGAGAGACCTGAGTGGGGCAGCACGGCATGCCGCGTACGCTGCCGGCCAAGCCGCGGCCGTCGCACACGTCGCCGCGCACGAGCTCGGTGCGGCCGCCTATGCGATCAAGGCCGCGCGTGCTGCCGCGCCGGAAGGAGAGGGCGAGAGCGCAGGACGACTCGAGTGCCGGTGGCAGCGCGGCCAGCTCCCGGCGGCGATTCGCGAGCTCGTACTCGACGACCAGGGTTTGCGGAACGACATCTGCTGGTCGGTGTTCGACTTCTGAGAGCGCGTCGGGGCGTCAGCACTGCCGAACAACCGCTTCTGTCCGTGCGTGGGCACGCACAACGGCATCGCGAGCGACGGCGAGAACGTCATCTCCACGGCCAACCGCAACTTCGCACTCAAGAACGTGTACCACAGGCGGCGCACGGCACACCGCCCCGTCGTGGTGGATCGCACGCTATCCACGTATCCTGCCGGTCTCATCACCCAGGTGAGCGTCAGGGCGTCCCGCCCCACAGGGCGCGCAGCGGCACTGCGTCCGTGCTGGCCGCGCCTCTATCTACGACGCCGGGCAGCAGTTCGCTGCCGGTCCGCCCCGCCCGCTTGATGTTCACCTGCCACGGCGTCAGGGTCGATCGCCGTACCGTGACTTGGCCGATGGTGCCCTACCGCGGGCACTGTCGACCCGACCATCAGGCATAGTCACGCCATGTCGAGCGAACCTATGGAGCGCCATGAGGCCTGGGCAGCATCCTCCGCGAACATGCGGGAGGCCATTGAGCAGGCCGTTCGGAGTCTTGGAGGACAGGTCCGCGAGGTCGCTCCTGACAGCCTTGTGGCTGAGTTCGGGTCGAAGATCGGCTTCCGTCTGCTCGGCGGATACATCGGTAACGGCCGACGTCGATTTCCGATGCGGTTGACCCTGCTGATTCAGCCGCGGACGGGTGACGCTTCGCGGCTGACGGCGACTGTGGTAAGCAACGAGGGATGGTACCTAGTACGCCTTCCCGCGACCTCCCGTTTGTTCAGGGACAGGTCAGACGAGATCCTTCGTGGGCTGCGTGCAGCTACCGAGCCATGAGGCGAGTCCTACGGCACCAGGGTAGACCTGCGAACCGTGGGGTGGTCGATGGTGCCGGCCCCTGACCGGCAGTCCGTCGAGGTCCCGGCAACTCGTACGATCACCTTCGGCCCTGCTGATCAACCGGTTGCTGGTGGCCACGAAGCGCTCGACGTTCGCGACGCCGACGGGCCCACACTTGGACCAGGCCGGGCGTCTCCATATCGCCGGTCAGTACGCCTCCCCCATGCATCGACGAAGGCGTGGCCCGATCCGATGACGTCGAGGATCACCCCGACCGCCAGGCCTAGTCGAAGCTCTCTCGCCCAGCCAACCTGTCGTCCATGATCGCCGTTCACCGTCGGGTCAGTCCGCCGAGGTACGTCACGCACCGTGGCCCTGATCGCAGGGGTGGCCGGTTCCGGCACACCGGACCGGCGTCTCGCCGCGTTGTATATATTCGGAGACATGACTATTCAGCGGATGGACAACGTGGGCATCGTCGTCGACGACCTGGACGCGGCTGTCGCGTTCTTCACCGAGCTCGGCATGGAGATGGAAGGCAAGGGGCAGATCGAAGGCCTTTGGGCGGACCGCACCGTCGGACTCGACGGCGTCCGGAGCGACATCGCAATGATGCGGACCCCGGATGG
>JAXDGI010000069.1:0-4654 GCA_034665145.1 Solirubrobacteraceae bacterium | reverse complement strand
AGCGGCTGGCCCGCCGGGATCATACTGGCGGGCGCGGCCGAGGACGGCGTCTTAGCCGCGGGAACCGATCGACGGATCGGCGCCCGAGGTCATCACGAAGACCTCGACCTGAAGGTTGCGACGCAGGTCATTGGCGCTCATGAAGGACACGACCTCGCGTCCGAGCGCGCGCTCGACGGATCTGATCATCGCGTCGCGCATGGCGTCCTGCAGCCCAAGCCGGCCGGCGGCGACGACGTCGCCGTGCTGGTTGTCCTCGAGGGTCTGCTCGGCGCGGGTGTAGCCGCCCTCGAGCAGGCAGACGACGAGGTTGCCATCGACCGTCGTCCGGGCGTTGGTAGGCCCGCGTCCCACGAACTCCTTGTGCAGATGGGAGATCGCGTTGGAGATCTCCACAGTGGGGACTGGAGTCGGGTCCCCCACTACCGCCTGTGGCTCAGCTTTTGATTCAAACACTCGATGGTCCCCACTGGTGAGTACGCCGGACAACCGCAATTCTAGTTCTGGCGGTCTGGCCGTGAGCTTGCCGCGTCCCAGCGCCGGGTAACCGAGGGCCACCGATGTCACGCGGCCAGCCATCTCGCCACCTGCCCGAGATCGGAGACGAAGGCCGCCATCGCGGCCTCGCGGTCGCCCGCGTCGGGCACACGGAGAATCGCCGAGGGGTGTGTCGTCAGGGTGACCAGCGGCGCCAGGTCACTGTCGAGCGGCTGACCTCGGTCGCGTCCGACGCGAGCCCCGGAGCCGAGGAGGGCGCGGGCGGCGGTCGCTCCCAGGCAGACCAGCGCCGCGGGAGCGACGATGCGCAGTTCGGCCTCCAGCCAGGGCGCACAGGCCGCAATATGGGCCCGTTCCGGCGTCTGGTGAATCCGCCGCTTCCCGCGCGCCTTGTAGCGGAAGTGCTTGACGACATTGGTCACATACACCTCGGTCCGGTCGATCCCGGCCCGCTCCAGACCGTTGTCGAGAACCCGACCAGCTGGCCCGACAAACGGATGTCCCTCGCGGTCCTCGCGATCCCCGGGTTGCTCGCCGACCAGCATGAGACGTGCCTGCGCCCGGCCCTCGCCGAAGACCGCCTGCGTGGTCCCCTCCCACAGGGCACAGGCCCGGCATCCCTGCACGGCCGGCCGAAGCTCATCGAGCTTGTCGGTGGCGGGCACCCGGGCCGGTTGCGGGGATTCAGGAGCCATGCCGGGCAGCCTGGGATACCCCGGACGTGAAGACCGTACGCATCGGCTGCTCAGGCTGGGCCTACGACGACTGGCGGGGCGACTTCTACCCGGCTTCCGCGCCGCGTCGCCGGTGGCTCGAGCTCTACGCCGAGCGGTTTGACACGGTCGAGGTCAACAACACCTTCTACCGGCTGCCCAAGCTCGATGCCGTCAGCTCCTGGGTCAAGCAGACGCCCGACGGCTTCACGTTCGCCGTCAAGGCCAGCCGTTACCTCACCCATATCCGCCGGCTCGCCGACACCAGCGACGGTGTCAAGCGCTTCTATGAGCGGATCGAGCCTCTGCAAACGGCGGACCGCCTCGGCCCGGTGCTGTGGCAGCTGCCGGAGAACTTCCACCGTGACGACCAACGGCTCGAGGCCTGGCTGAACGCCCTGCCCGCCGGACGGCACACGATCGAGTTTCGCCATCCGAGCTGGTTTGAGCCGCGGGTGCTCGGCGCCCTGCGTGAGCACAACGTTGCCCTCACCCTCGGTGATCACCCCCAGCGTCCGTTCCAATCCCATGCGGCCACGGCCTCGTGGCGCTTTTTGCGCTTTCACTACGGGGCGCGGGGCCGGGCGGGCAACTACTCCAAGCGCGAGATCGACACGTGGGCGCGGCGGATCGCCCAGTGGCGCCGGCAGGCGGAGGTCTACGCCTACTTCAACAACGACTGGAGCGGCTTTGCTCCCGCCAATGCCCTGGAGCTAAAACGGCGGCTATCAGTCTGAGCTGGAGGCGATCTCGGCCCGATCCACCGGTAGACCGAAGCGCTCGCGCAGTTCGTCCTCAGCGACATCCTCGCGGTAGCGCCGCTCTTCCTCCGGGTGGATGAAGACGACGATCCGGTCGGCGTCGAAGGTCTGCAGCGCGTCCTCGAGCGCTTCCTCGATGTCGCCTTCGCCGGTGTCGGCAGCCGCGGCCACGCCTTGGTCGCCCAGTTCGTCCAGGCTCTCGCGGCGCACCTGCTCGGCCCGCGTGATCGCCTCGTCGGCATCGGACACCCAGAAGCGCAGGGCGCTGGAGTGCAGGGCCGGGGCCACGACCATCACCTCGACCTCGGTCGGGTCCACGTCCTCGGGCAGGGCGTCGCGCAGCGCGTCGGCGGTGATCGGCTCGGTTGTCACGGCCAGAACCTTCATGGCCGCTCTGCTACCCGATGTCCGCGGTGATTATCGATAGAGCGACTCGAACAGGTCGCCGAAATGATCGGTGACTACGTTGCGCTTGACCTTCAGCGTCGGGGTCAGCTCGCCGTCCTCGATCGTCAGGTCGCGGTCGAGGATCACGAACTTCTTGATCTGCTCGACCTGCGCGTAATGGGCGTTGGCGCGGTCGAGCTCCTCCTGCACCATCGCCATCACCTGGTCGTCCTTGGCCAGCTCGTCCATGTCCTCGGGGAGTCCGTTCTCCTTGGCCCAGGGCAGGATCTCCTCGGGGTCGAGCGTGATCAGGGCCACCGGGTAAGGACGGCGATCGCCGTACATGACGGCCTGGGAGATGAACCGCGACTGCTTGAGATCGTTCTCGAGGTTGGCGGGCGTGAGGTTCTTGCCGCCGGCGGTGATGATGATGTCCTTCTTGCGGCCGGTGATCGAGAGATAGCCCTCGTCGTCGACCTGGCCCAGATCGCCGGTGTGCAGCCATCCGTCGACGAGCGTCTCCTCGGTCGCCTCGGGGTTGCGCCAGTACTCGCGGAAGATATTGGGGCCACGGAGCAAGATCTCGCCATCCTCCTCGGCGATCTTGACCTCGACCCCGGGCATGGGACGCCCAACCGTGCCGAACTTGAAGTGGTCAAGCGTGGCTACGGTTCCGACCGCGGTCGTCTCGGTCATGCCCCAGCCCTCGAGCACCGGTACTCCGCAGGCATAGAAGAACTCGAGGATCTCGGAGGCGATCGGCGCCGCACCGGTGACCGCCTGCTTGACGTGGTCGCCGAACAATCCCCGCACCCGGCGGTAGAGCTGCTCGTCGGCCGCGTCAAAGGCCTTCTGCATGTCCTGAGAAATCTCCTCACCGCGCTGACGACGCTGGCGAACCTCGACCCCGAGCTTGACGGCCTGCTGGAAGCGCTCCTTGTCCTCGTCTGAGCCCTGCTCCTGCATCTTCATGGCTGCGGTGTACAGCTTCTCGAAGATGCGGGGGACCGACGGGAGATACGTCGGGTGCGAATCGATCAGCTCCGGCAGGACCTCCTTCGTATTGCCGCCGTAGAAGACGATCGTCGTCCCCTGGTCAAAGGAGGCCAGGTGCGTGGTGAGGGCGAAGGCGTGGGCCAGCGGGAGGAAGAGATAGGTCTTCTCACCGGGTTCGATGAAGCTCAGCTCCTGCACCATCTCGCACACCGACATGGCGTTACGGTGGGTGAGGACGACGCCCTTGGGCGGACCGGTGGTGCCGGAGGTGTAGATGATCGTGTACGCATCCTTGGGTTCGACGGCGTCCTGGCGGCGGGTGAGCTCGTCGCGGTCACCGCCGCGGCCCCGCTCGCGCAGTTCGTCAAGCGTGAGGTCACCCCCTCCGGGCTCGAAACCGATCGTCGTCTCGAGCTCATCGAGCTCATCGCGCACCTTGTCGATCTTGGCCCGCTGTTCCTCGTTTTCACAGAACACCGCGCGAGCGCCGGAATTGCCCAGGACCCAGGCACATTCGCGGGGTGAGTTGGTCGGATAGACCGGCACGACGACGCCGCCGGCGGCCGAGATGCCGTAGCTGGCCAGCGTCCACGCTACGCGTGTATCGGAGAGGATCCCGACGCGGTCGCCGGGCTGGATTCCGAGGTCGACGAGACCGAGGGCGATCTCCTCGATTGCCTTCCCGGCCTCCGCGTAGCTCATCTCCTTCCATTCGCCGTCTGACTTGTAGCTGGCGGCTACCCGGTCGGCAAAGCGCTCCGCGGCCGAGCCGGGGAGCCGGGCTACGGTGCTGACGGAGGCCCGGGGGCCAGAGGTCGTTTCGGTCATGTCTCTCCTCCTGCGCGAGTGATGTACCGATCTTTACACGTCCGGTGGGCCAGTGGGGGAGATGGACGCCTGCGCCGCCAGCCGGAGAATGCCCGTCGCGGTTTTTCGTCCAACCATGAGGCTTTTTCAGCATCGTTTACGTTCTGCCAAGAACAGGTAGATACGGAACTGGAAGTGGGGGCGGCACGTGCCTTCGTTCCGGCGGGCGTCGCTCACTCCAACCCGTCGGGACGTTCTTTTTCTTTTTGCACTCCTGCGCGAGCGCACCCCTGCGAGGTGGCCTGCGCGGTCACCGTCAGCCGGCGGGGCCGGGTCGAGTGCGAGCAGCGAGGCTACGGCCAGAGCGCGCCCGGCAGGATTTGAACCTGCGACCTTCCGCTCCGGAGGCGGACGCTCTATCCCCTGAGCTACGGGCGCTTGGATCGGGGAAGATCAGCGGTCAACTGTAATGGAGATCGCGATCATCGCCGA
>JAXDGI010000068.1:0-7070 GCA_034665145.1 Solirubrobacteraceae bacterium | reverse complement strand
CAGGTCCCACGGGCATGCGATCGCGACACCGTGATCCGCCAGCTCGGCGAGCGGGGGATCCAGAGCAAGCCCTACATGCCGGCCATCCATCTGATGAGCTTCTACCGCGAGCGCTTCGGACATCGCGAGGGCGAGTTTCCCGTCTGCGAGGACGTCGCCGCCCGCTCGGTGGCGCTCCCCTTCTTTCCCGAGCTGAGCGAAGGCCAGGTGGCGCGCGTGGCCGAGGCGCTGCACGACGCCCTCGGCCGCTAGCGGCGACGGCCCGGGGCCCCGGCCGTCCATAATGCGGGGCATCTCCCGCTTCGCCGAACCCCAGCACCATGGCTTTCGCGCCCTCAACGACTCGATCTCGTTTGACTGGCGGCTGAGCCCCTACGACGTTGACCAGTCGGTCGCCCACGCCGGCATGCTCGCCGCCCAGGGCATCATCTCCGCGGAGGATCGCGACCAGCTCCAGCAGGGACTCGAGCAGGTCCGCCGCGAGTTGTCGGCGGGCAGCTTTCCGTTCGCCGAGGACGACGAGGACATCCATATGGCGATCGAGCGTCGACTCACGGAGATCGTCGGGCCGGTCGGCGGCAAGCTGCACACCGCGCGCTCGCGCAATGACCAGGTGGCCACCGACATGGCCATGTTCGTCCGCGCCCACGCGCACGATGCACTGGCCCGGATCGGGCGGCTGGCCACGACGCTGGTCGACGTGGCCGAGCGCCATCTCGACTGGCCGATGCCGGGCTATACACACCTGCAGCGCGCACAGCCCGTGTATCTCAGCCACCACCTCCTGGCCTACGTGTGGATGTTGATCCGCGACCGCGAGCGGTTCGAGGCGGTGGTCAGGGCGACGGCCAAGCTTCCGCTCGGCGCCGGTGCCCTGGCCGGAGTGAACTTCGACACCGACCGCCGTGCCGTGGCCGGCGTGCTCGGCTTCACGGGTGTGGCCGAGAACTCGATCGACGCGGTCTCCAACCGGGACTTCGTGCTTGATTACCTGGCCGCCGCCACGACCTGCGCCACGCATTTGTCGAGGCTCGGAGCCGAAATCGTGCTGTGGTCCAGCCAGGAGTTCTCCTTCGCTGAGGTCTCCGACGCCTGGGCGTCAGGCTCGTCGATCATGCCCCAGAAGAAGAACCCCGATGCGGCCGAGCTGCTGCGAGCCAAGGCTCCGCGGGTGCTTGGTGACCTGGTTGCCCTCCACGGGGTGATGCACGGCTTGCCCCTCACCTACAACAAGGACATGCAGGAGGACAAGGAGCGGCTGTTCGACGCGTGCGACACCCTCGAGCTGTGCCTGGATGCCGCCGGCGGGATGCTGGAGACGATCACCTTCAAGCGTGATCGGCTTGCGGCCGCATCCGGCGATCAGTTCTTGGCCGCCACCGATGTCGCTGACCTCCTCGTCAAGCGGGGGATGCCCTTCCGCGAGGCCCATGGCGTCGTGGCCGGGTTGGTCCGCGAGGCGGTCTCGCAGAGCAAGCGGCTGTCGGACCTCACCCAGGCCGAGCTGGCCGAGCACAACCCGCTTCTCGATGACGGCTTCTACCGCGTTCTCCAGGACGGCGCCTGGCTGGAAAGCAAGGTGTCCGAGGGCGGCACCAGCCTGGCTCGGGTACGCGAGCAGCTCGGCCGGGCCCGCGCCGCGCTGTCGTGAGGTCGGGCGCGGTCCCCGCAGCGCAGACCGGATCACGTTCGGTGCAGCCGCTGCCGTCCGGTCTCGGAGCCGAGTTCTACACCCGTCCGGTCGTCGCAGCGGCGCGCGATCTGGTCGGTTGCGTGCTCACCCATGGCGAGACCGGGGGGGTGATCGTCGAGACCGAGGCCTATCACCACTCCGAGCCCGCCTGCCATGCCTACGTCGGCCTCACCTCCCGGACGAGCACGCTGTTTGGGCCGCCCGGGATCGCCTACGTGTACCGCTCCTACGGGATCCACGCTCTGCTCAACGCCGTCTGCGAGGGCGAGGAGGTGGGGGCGGCCGTCCTGTTGCGTGCGCTGGAGCCGCTCAGCGGCATCGAGCTCATGCGCCGGCGGCGCGGCGGCCTGGCGCGCGATCGCGACCTGTGCTCGGGGCCGGGCAAGCTCACCCAAGCCCTGGGGATCGAGCTCTCTGACAATCGATCAGACCTCAGCCGCGGCGCGCTCCGGATCTCCGCCCGGCCGCCCGGCTGCGACGCGCCAGCGATCATCGCCGACCGCCGGATTGGGATCACCAGGGCGGTCGAGCTGCCATGGCGGTTCTGCGCCGCCGACAGTCGCTTTCTCTCCCGGCCGGCCTCACGCTGGGCTGAGGCGGCCTAACCGCTGCCGCCAAGTCCCGCCCCGCCGCTGGCTCCGCCGCCGCTGCCCGAGCCAGAACCGCTACCGGTCCCGCCTCCCGGCGACCCGGTCCCGCCACCCCCTGGGGCGGGCGTGGGCTGAGCCGGGGCCGGGGTCGTTCCGGCCGGAGCCGGGGCCGTCCCCGACGGCGCCGGGGTCGCCGGCGTGGTCTGGGTGACCGTGGAGCCGCTGCTCGGGGCCGGAAGGGTGGAGATGCCAGTGGTCGTCGCGGTCTGCGCGCCGCTGTGGTGGTTGGAGGTCTGCTCGGTGGCGAGGATCTGCAGCGCGGAGGTCATGAACGCGTGCCAGATCAGGGCCGGATAGGTGCCGCCCTCGACCGGCCCCCCGTTGTAGAGCGTGGTCATCGGGACGAGCTTGTTGGGGAAACCGACCCACACGGCCGTGGTGATCTGCGGCGTCCAGCCCACGAACCAGGCGTCACCGTAGTTGGTGGTGGTGCCAGTCTTGCCGGCCACGTCAACGCCGGAGATGGCGGCCGAGGTGCCCGTTCCGTGCTGGACGACGCCCTGCAGCATGGTATGGATGGTCTGGGCCACACTGAGCGGAAGCACCCGCTTGTAGTGGGGGCGATCGACGGTCACGGTGTGCTTGCACACCTTGGCCGGACAGTTGATCTGCGCGATGCCGGTCGGGCCCTGGCCAGAATCGCCCAGGCGCGGATTGAACACCCGTCGGCCGCCCTCGGCCAGGGTCTCATAGGCATGGGCGAGATCGAGCGGAGAGACGCCTTCGCGCAGACCGCCGAGGATCATCGCGTAATTGTTGGACACCGGGGAACGGATGCCCATCGCCTTGGCCATCCTGGCGATCCGCTTGGTGCCCACCGCGATGCCGACCTGCGTGAACACGCTGTTGTCCGAAGCAGCCGTAGCCGCGGCCAGCGAGGTCGGCCCGGAGTAGACATTTCCGAAGTTGTGCACGACGAAATGCTCGCGACCCCGGCTGTGGGGCACGATCAGGTTCAGCGGCCGGGAATCGACCACCGAGTACGGGCTGTAGCCCGACTGCAGGGCGACCGCAAGAGTGAAGGCCTTGAACGCCGACCCGGGCTGGCGGTGACCCTCGGTGGCCAGGTTGAAGGGGTAATTGGCGAAGTCCTCCTGACCGTTGACCAGCGGGCCGCCGACCATGGCCCTCACCTCGCCGGTCTTGTTGTCGATCGCCACCATTGAGGCGTTCGGCTCACCGGGTCCGCTGGGCAGCTCGGCCGAGATCGCCCGCTCGGCCGCCTGCTGCATCGGCAGATCGATCGTGGTCCGGATCCGTAGCCCCCCGTAGTAGGCCCGGTACTCAGCCACGCGGTCGGGCACCCCGCGGTCGAGTCCCATGGCAGCCAGGATCTGGGGGCGCAGCCAGCTGGTGAAGTACGGGGCGGCGGCGGGCTCGGCGGGCCGTTCGAGGTCTCGGGCGGACGGAAGCTGCCGGTTCGCGAGACTCTGCTCGTACTGGAAGTGGGAGATGTCGTGCTGCTGGTACATGTTCTCCAGCACCAGGTTTCGTCGCCCAATCGCTGCCTGCGGGTGCAGCACGGGGTCAAACGCCGTCGGGTTGGCCACCATGCCGGCCAGCAGGGCCGCCTGCGCGGGCGAGAGCATCGACGCACACGTGGGACGAGTCAGGCCGGGGGTCGAGTCCCCGCATCCTTTCGTCGTCGCGCTGGTCGTACTGGCGTCGAGACCGAGCTGCTTGCCGAAGTAGACCCGGGCGGCCGACTCGACGCCATAGGCCCCGTTGCCGAAGTAGATCGAGTTCAGGTACTCGGTGAGGATCTTCTGCTTGCTCCACTTGTGCGTGAGGTGGAAGGCCAGGGCTGCCTCCCGCAGCTTCTCGAGCACGGTGCGGTTGTTCTGCTGAGCGAGGGCGTTCTTGACAAACTGCTGGGCGATCGTCGAGGCACCCTGCGTGGCGCCGCCGGTCACGTCGGCGACCAGCGCGCGGGCCATGCCCCGGAAGTCAATCCCGGGATCGGAGTAAAAGCGCTTGTCTTCGGTGCTGATGATCGCGTCCTTCATGGCTTGATCGATCTGGCTCGAGGTGTCGATGACGACGTGGTTGTCGGGCGCGAAGATCCCGATCGGGCGCCAGCGGTCGTCGTAGAGATAGGAGTTCTTCTCGTGCTTGTACTGCTGGCGGTTCTCGAGCTGGGGGAGATCCGAGGCGACGGCCATCATCATCCCGAACAGGGTCGAGACGATGGCCAGGGTGCCCAGCCCGGCCAGGATCGAGAGCAGGCGGAGCTTGCGAACGCGGGGGCGCGTCGGGGCACCGTTGGCACTGCGCCGCCAGCGCGGACGTGGGGGCCGGAAGGGGACGGCTGCGCGCGTGCGCGGGGGAGGAGGCGGAGTGTTGGCGTCGTCGCTCATGCGATGGCAGGCCGGTGTCGGCGCCGGGACTCGGCTCAGGCGAACAGGGCACTGCCGCGTAGATGAAGTCGACGACCCCGACGGCACGGGCGACGTCTCTCCGGCGGCGGCGAGAGTCTAGCATCGGGCCCCATGGATTCCGGCGTGCCGACGAGGGGCCGAGCGTGAGCGTGCCAAAGGCCGATCGTCTGGTTCAGACCCCCGGCGAGGCGGCTGCCTGGTTGGCCCGCAACGCCGTCGACTGCCTGCCGCAGGGCGGCCTGGCGGCCAAGCTCGGCCTCGGGCGGCCACTGCGCGTTAAGCTCGGCATCGACCCGACCGCGCCCGATATCCACCTCGGGTTCAGCGTCGTGCTGCAGAAGTTGCGCGAGTTTCAGGACCTGGGTCACACGGTGGTGCTGATCATCGGCGATTACACCGCGCGCGTGGGAGATCCCAGCGGCCGGACCACCACGCGGCCGGTGCTGGATCCGGCGCAGATCGACGCCAACGCCCGCACGTTCACCGATCAGGCGCTGAAGATCCTCGATGCCGAGCGTCTCGAGGTGCGCTTCAACGGTGAATGGCTGGACATGAAGGTGGACGAGCTGTTCGCGCTCCTGCGGACGGCCACCGTGGCCCGCATCCTGGAGCGCGACGACTTTCACAAGCGCTACACAGCCGGCGAGCCGATCTCGATCCTCGAGCTGCTCTATCCGCTCCTGCAGGGCTATGACTCGGTCGCCGTCCGCGCCGACGTCGAACTCGGCGGCACCGACCAGAAGTTCAACCTCCTGCTCGGGCGCGACATCCAGCGCGCCTACGGCCAGCCTGAGCAGGTAATCCTCACCGTCCCCCTGCTGACCGGGACCGACGGGGTGCGCAAGATGTCCAAGTCCTATGACAACTACATCGGCGTCACCGAGACCCCGGAGGAGATGTACGGACGCACGCTGAGCATCCCCGACGAGTCCCTGGCTGACTGGTACTCACTGCTGCTCGGCGCCGCGCCCGACCCGGCGCTCGGCCCGCGGGACGTCAAGCGCGCACTGGCCCGAGCTCTGGTCGAGCGCTTTCACGACGCCGACGCGGCCACGACCGCTGAGGAGGCCTTCGATCGCGTCCATGTCCGTCACGAGCTCCCGGCCGAGATGCCCTCGGTCGCGCTGGCGGCCGTGTCCGGAGACGGGCGTTCCGCCGGCACCGGGTCCGTTCACCTGCCAGCGCTGCTCGCGGCGGCCTTCGGCGTCTCGACCTCGGAGGCCCGGCGGGGGATCGCCCAGGGCGCGGTCCGCGTCGACGGTAAGCCGGTCTCGGCGCTCGAGCTTCCCGCCGCCGAGCTGGCCGGGCGGGTGCTGCAGTTCGGCAAGCGCCGGTTTGCCCGCGTCACCGCTGCCGGTGACCGTGCGACGGACGGTCCGGGTCCGCCCGGCCACCGATCGTGAGTGTGCACGGCGGTCAGCTGCGGCTCTCGACCCGCGGCGACGGCGAGGTGATCGATTTGACTGAGGGCGTGGCCAGGGTGATCCGCACCGCGGGGGTGCAGCGGGGCATCGTCTGCGTCTGCGTGGTTGGCTCGACCGCCGCGGTAACGACGATGGAATATGAGCCGGGCGGGGTGGCCGATCTCGGGGCCCTGCTCGAGCGGCTCATTCCCGCGCGCGGGGCCTATGAGCACAACCGCCTCAATCGCGACACCAACTCCCACGCCCACCAGCGAGCGGCGATCATCGGTCCGTCCGAGTCCCTTCCGGTGGTGGACGGGCGCCTCAGCCTGGGAACCTGGCAGCAGATCGTGCTCATCGATTTCGATGATCGACCACGTGACCGCACGGTTTCCGTCCAGGTCGTATTCTGAGCCACCCGAGCACAGCGCCCGGCCACAGTCAGCTGAGAATCTCATAGTTGACGCCGGCTGCGGGCGCTATACTCGTGTGTCCGCCCCGGCTCCGGTTGGAGTTGGGCGCGCCGTTTGAGGAGGAATGCCTTCCTGAAGGGTGCGACGGTCTTTGAAAACTCAACAGCATGCACACTCTTCGGCCGATCCTCGGTCGAGAGATGTGTCCAGGTTCGACGCCGTCGAACGGACGGCCCTTCGCGGGTCGCTCGGACGGCGGTGCCAAGATTGACCCCGTCTTGCGCCTGAGGCCCCATCGTGTACGGAGGCCTCGGTTTGTGGCGCAAGGGTTCGGTCCCACCAGGGGCCGACCCAGATTTGGACCCCTGAGCCGGCTGTGGCCTCAATGGTTGCCTCCGGTCCTCATGGGTTGTACTTCTGACGACTCTTTGTGAAGTTCTTCACGGAGAGTTTGATCCTGGCTCAGGACGAACGCTGGCGGCGTGCCTAACACATGCAAGTGGAGCGACGACCCAGGCTTCGGCCTGGTGCAA
>JAXDGI010000067.1:0-11312 GCA_034665145.1 Solirubrobacteraceae bacterium | reverse complement strand
ATCCGCCTGCCCCGTGGCGCGCCTACTTCGTCCTTTTCACGACCTCGTGTCTCCCGGTGCAGCCGCGCCTACTCTCACCGGGCGATCGAGAACGCGCGCGGCGGGCCGCTCGGCCCGCCGCGCGCCCTACGTCGCTGGGCGTAGACGAAGATGCGCCGACTGGCCGATGACAAGCGTGCTCACTTTGAGCGACCATGCCTCTATCGCCACGGCGATGCCGGCCCGGCTGGTTCCCTCCCACCAGCCGTGGTCCCCTTCCTGGGCAAGCGGCCCCCGGAGCGGGAGGCCCCGGAGCTTCGGCTCCGGGGCCTCCAGCGCTGGCGGGCGTATACGCCTACGCAGGGCGGCTGGCTCGAGGTCGTAGGCGACCTGAACAAACGTCCAGTGCAGCCGACGGCCACTTTTTAAACAATCAGCGGCGAGCTCCCCATGACCGATCAACTCAGTACCTCCAGTTCCAACGGCGCGTCGGCCGACACCGACGCCACCGAGACCGGCGAGTGGATCGAGGCGCTCGACGCGGTTGTGGCTCATGACGGGCCGGACCGAGCTCGCGAGATCCTCATACCGGTCGTCGAGCGAGCGCAGCGGGCCGGGACGGGGCCGATCGCCAGCCTGAACACGCCGTATGTGAACACGATCCCGCCCGAGCGCGAGGCGCAGCTGCCGGGAGATTCAGCGGCCGAGCGCCGGCTCCGCTCGATCATTCGCTGGAACGCGGTGGCAATGGTGGTGCGAGGCAACAACTTCGCAGCGGAGATCGGTGGCCATATCGCCAGCTATCAGTCGCTTGCCACCCTGTATGAGGTCGGCTTCAACCATTTCTGGCATGCCGCCACCGAGGAGGACGGCGGTGACCTGGTGTATTTCCAGGGTCACTCCTCCCCGGGCAACTACGCGCGAGCGTACCTCGAGGGCCGCCTGACCGAGGAGAATCTGGACAACTTCCGCCAGGAAGTGGACGGCGCCGGCCTGTCGTCCTATCCGCATCCCTGGTTGATGCCGGACTTCTGGCAGTTTCCGACCGTGTCATTGGGCCTGGGCGCGATCACGTCGCTGTACCAATCCCGGTTCATGAAGTATCTGGAGGCGCGTGAGGTGGCGCAGACGGCCGGCCGCAAGGTCTGGGCGTTCCTGGGCGACGGTGAGATGGACGAGCCCGAGGCCAAGGGCGCGATCGGCCTGGCCGGCCGGGAGCACCTAGACAACCTCATCTGGGTCGTCAACTGCAACCTGCAACGTCTCGACGGCCCGGTGCGCGGCAACGGCAAGATCATCCAGGAGCTGGAGTCCGACTTCCGCAGCGCGGGCTGGAACGTCATCAAGGTCGTGTGGGGCTCCGGCTGGGATCCGCTCCTGGCGCAGGACGCCGACGGTCGTCTGGTACGGGTGATGGAGGAGTGCGTCGACGGCGAATACCAGACGTTCAAGTCGCGCGACGGCGCGTACGTGCGCGAGCATTTTTTCGGGCGTGACCCGGTCCTGCTCGAGCGGGTCAAGGATATAAGCGACGAGGATATTTGGCGGCTCAACCGGGGCGGCCACGACCCCCAGAAGGTGTACGCCGCCTACGATGCGGCGGTCCGCCACACCGGTCAGCCCACGGTGATCCTGGCCAAGACGATCAAGGGTTACGGGATGGGCGCCGCGGGTGAGGGCCAGATGATTGCCCATCAGGCCCACAAGATGGCCGAGGATGCCCTGCTCGCGTTCCGCGACCGCTTCGAGCTGCCGCTCACCGATGAGCAGGCTCGCGCCGCCGAGTACTACAAGCCGCCCCACGATTCTCCTGAGATGCAGCTCCTCCGCGAGCGCCGGGCGAAGCTCGGCGGCAGCCTGCCAGCGCGCCGGCGGACCGCGCCCGAGCAGCTTGCCGTGCCCGCGCTGGAGACGTTCAAAGGCCAGCTCGAAGACACCGGTGATCGCAAGGTCTCCACCACGATGGCGTTCGTGCGGGTGCTGGCGGCCTTGCTACGCGACAAGCAGATCGGCAAGCGGATCGTCCCCATCGTGCCCGACGAGTCGCGCACGTTCGGCATGGAGGGACTGTTCCGGCAGGTCGGGATCTACTCGCCGGGAGGTCAGCTCTACCAGCCCGAGGACGCCGAGCAGCTCATGTTCTACAAGGAGGAGGGTCACGGGCAGATCCTGGAGGAGGGGATCACCGAGGCCGGCTCGATGTCCTCCTTCATCGCCGCCGGTACGTCATACAGCACACACGCGACGCAGATGGTGCCGTTCTACATCTACTACTCGATGTTTGGTTACCAGCGCATCGGCGACCTCGTGTGGGCGGCCGCCGACAGCCGCACCCGCGGGTTCATGCTCGGCGGGACCGCGGGGCGGACCACGTTGAACGGCGAGGGTCTCCAGCACGAGGACGGCCACAGTCATCTGTTGTTCTCGGTCGTCCCGAACTGCCACGCGTATGACCCGGCGTTCGGCTACGAGGTCGCGGTGATCATCCAAGAGGGGCTGCGGCGGATGCTCGCCGAGCAGGAGGACATCTTCTACTACCTCACCTTGATGAACGAGAACTACCACCATCCGGCAATGCCCAAGGGAGCTGAGGAGGGGATCATCCGCGGGATGCATCCGCTGCGCAGGTCGGCGCGTAAGCGTGGACCCCGGGTGCAACTCCTCGGGTCCGGAACAATCCTGAACGAGGTGCTGGCGGCAGCGGAGCTCCTCGAGTCCGACTTCAAGGTCGCGGCCGACGTCTGGAGCGTGACCTCGTTCAGCGAGCTGCGCCGTGACGGGATCGAGGTTGAGCGGTGGAACATGCTGCATCCGCTAGAGAAGCCCCGGAAGGCGTACGTCGCCGAGTGCCTGGCCGAGCGTCGGGGCCCCGTCGTGGCCTCGACGGACTACGTGCGCGCGGTGGCGGATCAGATCCGCCAGTGGGTGCCGAACCGCTACCGGGTCCTGGGGACTGACGGCTTCGGTCGCAGCGACCTCCGCAAGGCGCTGCGGCGGTTCTTCGAGGTCGATCGCCACTACGTCGCAGTCGCCGCGCTCAAGGAGCTGGCTGACGAGGGCGCGATCGACGCCGGTCGGGTGCAGGAGGCGATCGAGCGCTATGAGATCGATCCGCAGGCGCCCCTGCCAACCACCGTATGAGCGAGGCAGCTCATGAGTGACGCGCTTTCGGTGGAGGTCCCCGATATCGGTGACTTCGACGACGTCCCGATTATCGAGATCCTGGTCTCGCCGGGCGATTCGGTGGCGCTGGAGGACCCGCTGCTGACGCTCGAGTCCGACAAGGCCACCATGGACGTGCCGGCGCCCTTCGCCGGCACCGTCAAGGAGGTGCTGGTCACGATCGGTGACAAGGTCTCGCAGGGCACGCGGCTCCTGACCATGGACACCAACGGGGGCGCGCCGGCCGCGGTAGCCGATGCGCCCGCGGCGGCGACCGAGCAGGCGCCGGCTCCGGTTCAGAGCGCGCCAGCGCCCGCGGACCCAACACCCGTCGTTCCGGCCCCCGCGGATCCCGAACCCGTCCCGGCGCCGGTCGCAGACCAGTCACGAGGGGCGATGAACGGTGGGGATCCCGTCTACGCCAGCCCGTCGGTCCGGCGGGTCGCCCGTGAGCGCGGGATCGATCTCTCACAGGTGAGCGGCACCGGCCGCAAGGGCCGGATCACGAAGGACGACGTTCAGAAATTCATGCAGAGCGGTCCGGCCGCGCCGTCAGTCGCGACGGCGTCGACGGGCGGCGGCACGGGCCTTGATCTCCTGCCCTGGCCCTCGATCAACGCCGAGAAGTTCGGTTCGGTGGAACGGGTACCGCGGTCGCGCATCCAGCGCATCTCGGCGGCCAACCTGGCTCGCAACTGGGTGATGATCCCGCACGTCACTCACAACGACGAGGCCGACATCACCGAACTCGAGGCGTGGCGCAAACAGCTCAACGCCGAGCACGCCCGCGACGGGGTGAAGGTGACGATGGTCGCGTTTCTCGTTGCCGCCTGCGTCGCCGCGCTGAAGGAGTTCCCAGACTTCAACTCCTCGCTCGACGGTGACGAGCTGGTGCGCAAGCGCTATTACAACATCGGATTCGCGGCCGACACGCCCGGCGGCCTCGTCGTGCCGGTGATCAAGTCCGCTGACCAGAAGGGGCTCCTGGAGATCGCCGCCGAGTTGGCCGAGCTATCGCAGAAGGCGCGCGACGGCAAGCTGATGCCCGGCGACATGTCGGGGGCCTCTTTCACGATCTCGAGCCTCGGCGGTATCGGCGGGACCAGCTTCACCCCGCTCATCAATGCTCCGGAGGTCGCCATCCTCGGCGTCTCCCGTTCAGTCATGCGTCCCGTTTGGAACGGCGGTGAATTTGTGCCCAGGCTGATCGTCCCGCTGTCACTGTCCTACGACCACCGGGTGATCGACGGCGCCGCCGCCGCCCGCTTCGTGGTTCACCTGGTCCAGGTGCTGTCCGATCTCAGACGAGCATTGCTGTGAGCTCTCCATCCGAGATCCGCGTCCCCGACATCGGTGACTTCACCGACGTGCCCGTAATCGAGATTCACGTCGCGGCCGGCGACGAGATCTCGATCGAGGACCCGCTCGTCACGCTCGAATCCGACAAGGCGACGATGGACGTACCCGCGCCACAGGCGGGCACGGTCACACAGCTGAGCGTAAAAATCGGAGACCGCGTGTCACAGGGCAGTGTGCTCCTGACGCTCGAGAGCAACGGTGCCTCACCGGCCGAGTCTGTGCCCGCGCCGCCGCCGGAGGCGTCCGTCCAGCATGAGCCTGCCCCTCCGTCGCCCCCGCCGAGCGGCGGCGAGCGCGACGCGCAGGTGGTCGTTATCGGCTCGGGTCCCGGCGGTTACACGGCGGCGTTCCGGGCCGCGGACCTAGGACTCAAGACGGTGCTGATCGAGCGCTACGAGCGGCTCGGGGGGGTGTGCCTGAACGTCGGCTGCATTCCCTCCAAGGCCCTCCTTCACGCCTCCCGGGTTATCGCCGAGGCAGAGGAGATGGCCCAGCACGGGGTGAGCTTCGGCAAGCCGAAGGTCGATCCGGACGCGCTTCGCTCCTGGAAGGAGTCGGTGGTCGGCAAGCTGACCGGTGGGCTCGACGGCCTGGCCCGGCAGCGCAAGGTCGAGGTCGTCCACGGTGTGGCTGCGTTGGAGGGCCCGAACACGGTGTCCGTGGGAGATCGGACCATCTCATTCGACAACTGCATCATCGCCGCGGGCTCGCAGGTCGCCTCGATCCCCGGTCTTCCCGATGATCCTCGGGTGATCGACTCCACCGGCGCCCTGTCGCTGCGCGAGATCCCCAAGCGGCTGCTGGTCATTGGGGGCGGAATCATCGGGCTCGAGATGGCGACCGTCTACGACGCGCTGGGCTCCAGAGTGACCGTCGTGGAGCTGCTCGAACAGCTGATCCCCGGGTGCGACCAGGACCTTGTGAGGCCGCTGGAGAAGCGGATCAGGGGTCGCTATGAGGCGATCCACATCGGGACCAAGGTCGTATCAGTGGAGGCGCAGAAGTCCGGGCTCAAGGTCATGCTCTCCAGCGGCGAATCCGGTGTGTTCGACCAGGTCCTCGTCGCGGTGGGCCGGCGTCCCAATGGCGCGGCGATCGGTGCCGACGCGGCGGGCGTGACCGTCGACGCGGCCGGCTTCATTCCGGTCGACAAGCAGATGCGTACGAACGTTCCGTGGATCTATGCAATCGGGGATCTCGCGCCGGGGCCGATGCTGGCCCATAAGGCCACCCACGAGGGCAAGACCGCAGCCGAGGTGATCGCCGGCCACGACGTTCAGTTCGACGCCCAGACCATCCCGTCGGTCGCCTACACCGACCCCGAGGTGGCGTGGATGGGACTCACCGAGGCCCAGGCCAAGGCCGATGGGATCGAATACGAGAAGGCAGCATTTCCCTGGGCCGCGTCCGGGCGGGCGTTGTCGCTCGGGCGCGACGACGGTATGACCAAGCTGTTGTTCGAGCCCGGTAGCCACCGGCTGCTCGGCGCAGGGATCGTCGGCGTCAACGCCGGGGAGTTGATCGCCGAGACCGTCCACGCCCTCGAGCTCGGCGCGAATACTGAGGACATCGCCCTCACCGTCCACCCTCATCCGACGGTGTCCGAGACGGTCGCCTTCGCCGCCGAGATGGCGGAGGCAACCATCACCGACCTCATGCCCCCGCGGCGACGCCCCGCCCGGGCCCCGGCCTCTGGGTAGAGGCCGCCGCGCGCGTCAGTATCCGCTGCCGCGCGCGTCAGTACCGCTGCCCCATCCGTGATCGCGAGTCCGCTGCCCCCTCCGCGATCGCGCGCGGCGTCTCGGAGCACGCAGAAGTGGCACCGGAAGTAGGGGATTCCGGTGCCACTCTCCGCAGGTCCGTTCGGACCTCTGGGGCGCATGCCGCCGGCCGGAGGGGCAGGTGGCCGGGGCAGCTACTTCCCAATGGTGGCTCAAAGTGCGTCCCGTGTCGTCGGCTGATCGACGCATCTTTGCCTACCTCAGTGGGAGTACACGACCCGGGGGGCCGGTCCCGGGGCCGCCGTCGATCCAGGTGGTGCCGTCGATCCCGGCTGCGCCCCGTCGATCCAGGACGCCCTCGATCCGGGTGGTGGCGTCGATTCCGGGTGCGCCCCGTCGATCCAGGACGCCCTCGATCCGGGTGGTGCCGTCGATTCCGGGTGCCCCGTCGAGCACCCGGATCGGCGGCGGCTCGTGTATCAGCCGACGCTGCTGGAGCCTGCTGACACGGTCACGTTTCCGATGACCGCCGGGCCGATGATCGTCGGCCCGATGACGGTGGCGATTTGGCCGATGGCGGGCCCGACAAAAGACAGGCCGGTGCCCTGGCACACCGTGGCCGTGGTACCTCCGGTAGCGCCCTGCCCCTGGGGCCCGGGGGTACTCGCGCACGCGCCCGCGTTCGTCGGGTTCCCTAGGAGGTTTTCCTGAGGTGCGTTGAACGCCGGCCAAGATGGGATGGTGAACGAGGATGGCATGGTGAAGGCGGATGGCATGGTGAACGGGGTGCTCGCGCTTGCCGCCGGCGCGCCGGCAGCGAGCGCGGCGGTGGCAACGAGCCCTGCCACGAGGGTGCTTCGAATTCGTGTCATTGGTGTCTGGACCCTTTCGTCGGTCGGATAGCGCCACATGGTGTCGCGGCGCGGCCCCGGTTGCCCGTGTCCTGGCGCACCGGCACGCCTGGACTTAAGTCCGCGGCACGCCACACGAGTAACTGGCGGCAACTAGGTCCCCGCGGCCGGTGTGAACTGGACGTTTGAGCATGTGAGAGCTGGGGGGGCTCCGGGACGCTGCTGGCCGACGTTCGCCCGGCGCCGTGCTGCCCGAGAGCCATCCAGCGGGGTGGTGGTCGGTCACGAGCGGATGCTCACCCAGACGACCTGTCCGCACGACCCCCATCGATAAGGAGAGCCTGATGCTCATTCGAAAGCTGTCCGTAGCCGCTGCCGCTCTAGGACTCGCCGGACTCACCGCCCCCGCGGCCGGCGCGACGACAACCCCGACCGTCGCCCCGTCGGGCTCCACCGCACCCGTCGCGGCGTCCCCGCAGCTCACATTCGTCCCCCCGAGCGTCGGGCCGATCTGTGTCTCCATCGGTCCCATCATCATCGGTGGAAAGGTCATTAGTCCAGGGGTGCATGTGTGCACCTCGGGGACCGCGCTCCCGCCGATCAGCTGGACGCCGCCGCCCGGCGTCTGGACGCCGAGCCACTGACCGCCAGGCGACTTGCCCGAGTTGACCGGACGGCCATGAAACCTCGCGATACGTCGCAGCGCCGCGCACGGATGACCGCGGTGCGGACGCTCCGCCTGGCCGACGGCCGGGGTCTCTGTGTGCGTTCGTGGCCCGGCAGCGGTCAGGAGCCACTTGTCCTGCTGCATGGATTGCTGGACTCGAGCGAGGGCTGGAGAAGGCTGTGCGAACGCGTGAGCGGCATCGCCTTCGATCTGCCGGGGTTCGGCTACTCAGATCCACCGTCCCGGGGCTCGATCGCCGGCTACGCCCGGGACGTTGCCGAGGGGCTCGACATACTCGGCATCGAGCGCATGACGCTGGTTGGCCATTCGTTTGGGGGTGGCGTCGCGGCCGCTCTGGCCGAGCTGCTGGCGGATCGGGTAACGGCTCTCGTCCTGCTCGCCCCGGTCGGCTTCGGGCGGATCCATCTCGCCGAGGTCGCGTCACTGCCGCTTATCCGGCAGTTCGTAGAGTTCGCCCTTCCCGTGGCTCTGTCGAGTCGGCTCGCGGTCACCGCGGCTTACGCAACCATGGTGACCAACGGAGCGGCGCCGGACCCTGAGACGGTCGAGCGTCTGACGACCCGGAGCGGTTCCCTCGGGCCCGGGGTCCGGGAGGCGACGCGGTCGATCGCCGAGGCCGGCCGAGGGCCGGACGCCGCAGGGCGTCGCCGCATGCTCTACGACGGGCCCGTCCGTGCCGTGTGGGGTGATCGCGACCGGCTTGTGCCCGTGTCTCACTCTCAGGGTGTGCGGGTGGCCTTTCCGCACGCCGAGGTCGACGTGTGGAAGGGGATGGGGCACCACCCGATGCGCGAGCGCATCGAGGACCTGGTTGAAGTCGTCCAGGCGGCAATGGCCCAGGAAGGTCCCCGGCTCGGTGCGGCGATCACGCCGCGCGCCGCCGCGGCGTGACGGGTTGGGGGGACCGACGCCGGCTGGTCTCAGGGTCAGCCCCGGCTGCCGCTGTGGACCAGATGCACGTCGCAATGGCGGTGCGATTCTGGAGAGCCGCGACCCAAGGAGCTATGTATGACTGCGCAGGATAAGCACGACCTACCGACCGCGACCACGGACAGCGGAATTCCGATCACGAATACGGAACATTCGTTGACCGTCGGGCCGGGCGGCCCGACGGTTTTGCACGACGCCTATCTGGTTCAGAAGCTTCAGCACTTCAACCGGGAGCGCATTCCCGAACGCGTGGTGCATGCCAAGGGCTCGGGCGCCCACGGATTCTTCGAAGTCACCGAAGACGTCACGCCGTGGACGTCTGCGAAGTTTCTGTCCAAGGTGGGCAAGCGCACTCCGATGTTCGTGAGGTTCTCGCAGGTGGCCGGCGAGCTGGGCTCGGCCGACACGGTCCGTGACCCGCGCGGATTCGCTCTGAAGTTCTACACCGAAGAGGGAAACTACGACCTCGTCGGCAACAACACCCCCACCTTCTTCGTGCGTGACGCCGCCAAGTTCGACGACTTCATCCACTCCCAGAAGCGTCTGCCGGACACCGGGATGCGCTCAAACGACATGCAGTGGGACTTCTGGACTCTCTCCCCGGAGACCGCTCACCAGGTAACGATTCTGTTCTCTGACCGGGGTACCCCCCGCTCCTACCGGCACATGAACGGGTACTCGAGCCACACCTACTCGTGGATCAACGCGGCCGGCGAGCGCTTCTGGGTCAAGTATCACTTCAAAACCGTCCAGGGCATCGAGAACTTCACGGTCGACGAGGCTGGCGCGATGGCGGCCGAGGACCCCGACTTCCTCCGTCGCGATCTGTGGTCGGCGATCGCCTCGGGCGATGCTCCGGAGTGGCGGCTGGAGATGCAGATCATGCCTTACGAAGAGGCGGCCGAGTACCGGTTCAACCCGTTTGACCTGACCAAGGTCTGGCCGCATTCCGACTATCCCCCGATCACGATCGGGCGCATGGTGCTCGACCGCAATCCCGCCAACCACTTCGCGGAGGTGGAGCAGGCCGGGTTCGCCCCCGCGAAGATCGTTCCGGGGATCGGGCTTTCACCGGACAAGATGCTCATGGGACGCATCTTCTCCTACCACGACACCCACCTGTACCGGCTCGGGGCCAACTACGAACAGCTGCCGATCAATGCGCCCCAATGCCCGGTGCACAGCTACAACCAAGACGGCGCCATGACCTACCACCACAGCGGTGCTCAGCCCGTCTACGCGCCCAACAGCTACGGCGGGCCTGTCTCCGACCCGAGCAAGGAGCTGCCGGGCTGGGCGGTCGAAGCGGCGGAAATCGGGCGTTATCCCAACCTCACGCACGCCGAGGACGACGACTTCATCCAGCCGCGGACCCTGTACCGGGAGGTCATGGACGACACCGACCGCGAGCACCTGGCCACCAACATCATCGCTCACGCGTCAGAAGGGGTCACGCGAGAGGTCCAGCAGCGGGTGGTCGGCTACTGGACCAACGTCGACGCCGATCTCGGAGCCAAGGTCGCCGCGGGCCTGGGCCACGGAAACGGCTCGGCCGGCGCCGAGGCCGGACGATCCGCTGCCTCCGGGGCGACGCACAGGCACAGCTGACGGCTCAGGTGAGCAATCCGCTGCGCGGTGTAGTGCCGCCAGCTCTGTCCGCGCGGGTCCGCCCCGTTGCTTTTGGCGCGGGGCGGACTTCGCTGCCCAACCGCGGGTAAGCGGCTTCTCAACCGCGCGATGTGGCCCAGCCAACGGTCCCGGGCAAAGCCCGCCTTAGAGCCAGCTATGAGGGTCGCTGTGGTCGTCTTACCTAACGTCCACTAATGCGTCCGAGTCAGCATTGGTCACAGCCGATCAATGCGAGAAAGCGATAAGTAATGAGAATTAGCAACAAGCTATACGTTGAGTTCATCGGCACCTTCTTCCTGGTCTTCACCGTGGGCATGGCCAGCCGGACCGCCGGCTCCCTGGCGCCGCTGGCCATTGGTGCTGCCCTCATGGTGATGGTGTTCGCCGGCGGCCATGTGTCGGGCGGCCACTACAACCCGGCCGTGAGTACCGCCGTGTTCCTGCGCGGCAAGTTGCCGTCCAGCGAGTACGTCCCCTACCTGGTCGTCCAGATTCTGGGCGGGATCGCCGCGGCCCTTGTGGTCATCCTCCTCGGCTACAACCCGCCGATCCCGGGTCACACCGCCGGCATCGGCAAGATGCTGATCGTTGAGTTCCTGTTCACCTTCGCGCTGTGCTACGTCGTTCTGAACGTCGCCACCGCACGCGGTACGGAGGGCAACTCGTTCTACGGGCTGGCCATTGGCTTCACGGTTGCCACCGGGGCCTTCGCCGTGGGTTCGATCTCCGGGGGCGCCTTCAACCCTGCGGTGGCCATCGGCGCGACCCTGATGGGTCTGCTCTCCTGGAGCCACATCTGGATCTACCTGGTGGCCAACCTCCTGGGCGGCGCGGCCGCCGCGGGGGCGTTCCGACTCATTGAGCCGGTGGCCACGCCCGTGGAGCTACGGACAGCGCAATCCCCCCAGCAGGCGGATCGGACTCGCGACGCCGCCTGATCGCTCTGGCTCTCCCTCTCGGTCCGCGCGCCGGCTCAGCTCATCTGAGCCGGCG
>JAXDGI010000066.1:0-29190 GCA_034665145.1 Solirubrobacteraceae bacterium | reverse complement strand
CGCTTTGATCCGAGCAGTGCCGCGCGGGTGGCGCGAGCCGAACGGCTACGCCGGGACCTCGGGCTCAACTACGCGGGCGCCGCGCTCGTATGCGAACTCCTGGACCGGATCAACGAGCTCGAGGCTCACCACTAACCCCCGACCGGGGTTGCGGCGACCGGGACGCCGACCCTGAGGTGTAAGCCCGAGATGTCCTGCACCACCGTCGTACGACGATCCCTTTCCAGATTTCGGCACGGTCGTTCTCGGCAACGTCTATGGCGACGTAGGACGCGTCCGCCAAGGCCAGCGCCGGACGATCGCCCGCCACGGACACACTCGTTGCGGCTCGCCGTCCGGACGGTCGCTTGCTGTGAAAAGTGATCCCGGTGTTGAATCTCGGGTGCCCGCGCGGGCGACCACGCGCGCGCAGGGTCGCTCCGACCGGTCGCGGACAGCGACTGCCTCCGGTTTTCCAATTCGCACAGCCAGCCTCCAATCCCGGCCATCGGGGGATTCGCCCCGTGACGACGTCAGAGCACTCCAGAACGCCGCTGCCGGCCCGGAGGATCGGTCGAATCCCGAGAGACCCGCCCGATCCTCGCCAGCGTCTACGGGCGGTTCGAGACGTGGTAGCAGGCCACGTCGTACTGCGAATTTGGGCTGTAATGCGCGCCGCCGGTGCCGCCGTTTGCGCTGCCGAACCCCGGCTCGTTGAACGGCGATCCCGGCGATGATGCCGAGTTGCCCGGGGTCGTGCCGCCGCTCGTCAACTGGTCCTGGCAGCTCTGGCTGGGCGGGCCCGTACCGGACGGGGATGGGTTACCCCCGCCCGCCACGGCGGCCGATGTGCCGACTGTGGCGAAGGCAACGGCCGTGCCGATTACCGCAATCGCTCTCCGCATAAGGCCTCCTTTTGAGATAGACGAAGAACCTCCATCTCCAAAAGACGCCACCAGGTCGCGAATCCTTCCCCGCCCTGAAGATGTCGCGAAAACTGCTGGGTTACCGTCGCGAGCGCGCAGCGTCTGAGTACTACCCGCAGCACGCCGCGCAGCACATCCGGCCGTCTCGTGCGGACGGGCGTGGAGCAGCCGCGATCTACACTTTTACGAATCGTTATTTTTCGGAAACTTGGTCTGAGCTGTGTAGGAGGCGGGTAGTCAGGCGGGCATGCCCTCTCGACTGCTGCGTCTCCTGGCCTTGCTTCTCTGTATCGGCGCGGCGAGTACAGCGCCGGCGGCCGCGGCGTCACCCGTGCGCCACGTGTTCGTGCTCGTGCTCGAGAACCAGAACGCTTCGACGACGTTCGGGCCGGGTTCGCCCGCGCCGTACCTCGCCACCACGCTGACCAGCGCGGGCGCGTTTGTGCCGGGGTACTACGGGATCGGGCACAACTCGCTCGACAACTACATCGCGATGGTGAGTGGCCAAGCGCCCACCGTCGCCACCCAGGGAGACTGCCCAGACTTCATCGACGTGCTGCCGGGAACGCCGACGTCGGACGGCCAAGTTCTCGGCCAGGGCTGCGTGTATCCCGCTTCAGTTCAGACGGTCGCGGGGCAGCTGCAGGCCAGAGGGCTGACCTGGAAGGGCTACATGGAGGACATGGGCAACAACCCGGTCCGCGACAACGGAGTCACGTGCGCCCATCCGGCGATCGGAAGCCCGGACGGAACCCAGCAGGCTACGGCCACCGATCAGTACGCCACGCGCCACAACCCCTTCGTCTACTTCCACTCGATCATCGACAACCCGGCCGGGTGTCAAGCCCGCGACGTGCCCCTCAGCCGGCTGCCGACCGACCTTGCCTCGGTCAAGAGCACCCCGAACCTCTCGTTCATCACCCCCAACCTCTGCCACGACGGCCACGACGCCACCTGCGCGGACGGGACTGCGGGCGGCTTGCCCGCGGCCGACGCGTTCCTGCGCCAGTGGGTGCCGCAGATCACGGCCTCGCCGGCGTTCCAGCGCGACGGGCTGCTCGTGATCGCGTTTGACGAAGCCGCCAGCGACTCGACCGCTTGTTGTGGCGAGCAGAGCGGACCCAACACCCCCGCCGCGGGCGGCCCGATGGGCGGGGCCGGAGGCGGGCGCACCGGGGCCGTGCTGCTCTCGCCGTTCATTGCGCCGGGCACCGTGAGCGCGCAGGATTACAACCATTACAGCCTGTTGCGCAGCATCGAGGACTCGTTCGGGCTGGCGCATCTGGGATACGCGGCGGCGCCCGGCCTGCGGGCCTTCGGCGGCGACATCTTTACCGCCAGCTCGACGAAGTGACGCCGCGGCGACCGACGCAGAGCTGATATGAACACGGATCGGCGGATCGGGCGGCGAGGCTTCCTCAAGACGGCCGGAACTGTCGTTGCCGGCGCGGCCGCGCCCGCACTGTTCGGCCGAGCCGGTGCACGAGCCGCCTCGATCCCGGGCTCTCCATCCGCGGCGCTGGCGGCCCTTGGGCGCCCCCGCTTGCGGGCCCCGGGGTCGCTGCCGTTTCCCGGGTTGGCGCCGGGGACGGACACGCTTCCCGGGCTTGATCACATCGTCGTCCTGATGATGGAGAACCACTCCTTCGACAATCTCTTCGGCATGCTCGGCCGCGGCGACGGCTTCACGCTCGACGCGAGTGGGCGGCCGACTGCCACCAACCCATTCCCGGACGGCTGTCTTCAGCACGCCTTCCACATGCCAACTACCTGCCAGCTCCCGTCACGCCCGAGCCAGGAGTGGGCAACCAGCCACAACGCCTTCAACAACGGAGCCAACGACGGGTTCGTCCGCACCACGATCACACCGGGCACCACCGAGATCGTGGGTGGGGTCGCGATGGGCTACTGGACCGGCGAGGACCTGCCGTTCACCTACAGCCTGGCATCGTCGTTTCCGATCGGGGACCGCTGGTTCTCTTCGCTCCTCGGCCAAACCGACCCTCAGCGTCGCTACCTGATCGCGGCCACCTCGGCAGGCATGACCGATGACATCGGGACCAGTCCCTTCAACGGCGTGCAGGACTCCACCCTGCCGCTGCCCGCCGGCGGTACCACGATCTTCAACCAGCTCGATCTCCACCGCATCAGCTGGGCCAACTACGTCTATGACTACCCGACCGGCGCGACCCCCGAGCTGTTCCCGAGCAATGACGCCGGAACCGAAGCCCTCCATTACAAGCCGTTCTCCCAGTTCTTCACCGACGCGGCCGCCGTCACTCTGCCGGCTTTCAGCCTGCTCGATCCCGACTACTCGACGCAGGCGCAGGAGAACCCACAGAACATGGTGGTCGGCGAAGCTCTCCTCGCCCGGGTCGTCAACGCCATCGGAGCGTCACCGCTCTGGAAGCGCATCATGCTCATACTCGTCTATGACGAGCACGGTGGCTACTACGACCATGTGCCGCCGCCGCCCGCCCTTCCGCCCGACGTCATCCCACCGGTGGTGCAGCCGACGGAATCAACCTACGAGGGCTTCGCTCGCTACGGCTTCCGGGTACCCGCGGTGGTGGTCAGTCCCTACGCGAAGCCCCGCTACGTGAGCCATGTCCTCTATGACCACACGTCGATCCTGGCGATGCTCGAGCGCAAATGGAACCTTCCGGCGCTGACCTATCGCGACGCCAACGCCAACGACCTGACCGACTTCCTCGACCTCACAGCTCTGGCTCGCGGTCGACCCACCTTCCCACGACTACCGCGCCTGGCTTCCCCTGGAAACACCGCAGCCGCTCTCGCCTGCTCCGTGACCGGCCCGGGCACGATCCCACCGCCCGGCTCAGTCAGCTGCTGAATCGCCCGCACAGGAGCTCTCGCTCACCGCGCTGGCGCAGTCGGCGTGGTGCCGCGAGCGCCACCCGAACGGCTCGACGCCCGCCCGGAGCATCGCGGTGGGCGCTCACGCCGGACCTCGGGCTTCAGTGCGTAGCGGTCGCGGCCAGGGACGACATGACGACCTCGCCGGTGTCGCTCTGCTGCAGTTTGACCAGGTCGTTGATGTGCTCGACAACCCACGCGGCAGCGGCATGTGTCGCAGCGTCAGCCTGTGCCGACGACTCCCAGTGGGACACGGAGATAAGCCCCGCCCCGGTCTCGATGAGCTCATAGGACTGAAATCCCGGCTGCCCGCGAAAGATCTCGAGCATCCCTCCGGGAGCCTGGACTTGACCGACCACTTCGTCGAACGTCCCGGATCGCAGCCTGTAGAAGGCGACGCGCGCATGCATCATCTCGTCCTTTCCGTACGGCGCGAGAAACAAGCTTAAGCAAGGCCCACGACGGCGTCAATCCCCTGCAGCAAACGATGACGGTATCGCGTGACGATATTGACCTGAGGGCCCGCTCTTGCCAGCAGCATCAGCGCGGTCACAACTTCGCTTCCGCGTAGCGCCGGGAGCAATCGCCGCCACTCCTCGGTCGTACCCGGAGTAGGTATTAGTTGTCTTCGGTCCAGTCGCGCCGGTGTGGATTCTTGCCGCTCACCAAGTCGACCAGGTGCGTCCAGCGCCTTGGCTTGACACCGGGCTCGCTGTCGTGCCACGCCGGCGCTGCCCCGTGTGGCTCGGGCAGCTCGGCAGCCGCCGCCGCGCTGATCCGGAGGTCCACCCCGCGTTCATGCATTGACGCGACCTGGTCGGCGGCTAGGAACCGTCGGCGCCCGTCGACGCGAAGCACCAGTCCATGGAAGATGTCTTGCGCCGGAACGGCGATGACATGGTCGACAGTTCCGACTTGACTGCCCTCTGCGGCATACACCGGAATGCCCTCGTCAAGCACCTGGTAGGCGATTGGAAACCCCTCGTCCACTCCTCCACCTTAGCTCGTGCCCGCGACTCAACTCCTGGCCGCTGGCGGCGGGCCTCGACCAGTCGTCGCGACGCGTATTCCGGGCCCGCACCGAGGCGGCTGTCGCTTCGCGCGATCTGCAGCGGCGCGGGAGCTTTGGGTAGCGTGCTATGGACCTGGCGTGCACTTCTGGGACCCGGTAGTCACGGATGCGCGGCGAGGAGGCGGGGGCGATGTGGCGGATGCTCACCGCTCGCGCCAAGAACCGCGACGGGGACTGTCATCTCAGTCGAGGCTCCGCGTCGCTGGAGAGCGGGTGCGTTTATTTGACGATGCGAAAGGCGGCGCTGGCGGAGCGTGAGGCACCGCCGCCGCTTGGGGTGCGGCCCGACCGGGGTTGGGTAACGGTGAAGCGCACGCTGGCTGCCTGGTTGAGCGTGAAGGTCACCTTCGTGCCGTACTTGCGCAGGCGGGACGCCTGGGCGCTCGGGCCGTTGGGCGAGCGTCGCGGCGACCGCCAACTCGATCGTGCGGTGGGCAACGTCGAGCCGGCGTGGACACGGGCGAGGCAGCGCGCGGTGGGGTTAGAGAGCGACTGCAGGGCCGCCGCCGAAGCATGCGCACTCGTGACGCCGGGACGTCCTCTCGTGCCCGTAGGGTGGGCGCCGGCATAGGGGTAGGCCGTGCATCAGCGGCGTTAACTGACAACTGAGGGGCTGAGGCCGGTCTACGGGCCACCCTGGAGAAGGAGGGACTGGATGAATAGTCGCCGACGCGGCCGCCCGTTCGTTGGGTATCTGGCCGTCGCCGCAGTGGTTGCGCTGTCGACCACAGGAGGATGGGCTATCGCCTCCTCAGGAGGGGGATCCATCCACGCGTGCGCAAACAAGCACACGGGCGCGCTTCGACTCGCTGGTAGGTGCACCAAGCGTGAGCGTGCAGTTTCCTGGAATGCTGTTGGACCGCGGGGGCCGGGGGGTCCGCAGGGTCTACCAGGAGCGCCGGGTCAGACCCGCAACACGGGACCGGCCGGGCCGTACACGACGACGCTTCCGTCGGGCCAAACCGAGCGTGGTGTGTTCGCCGCAGAGTCCGATGACCTAGGCAACTCCGGTGCGCATACCGACGCGCCGATCTCGTTTCCGGTCGCACTCGCAAGCGCACCGAGTGTCCAGGTGGTTCCGGGAGCGCCGACGACGCAGTGCCCTGGCAGCACATCCGCCCCTACGGCCACGGCGGGCTATCTGTGCATCTATGTGTTCGCTTCAGGTGGCACGATCAGCGAGTTCGATCCGGCGACAGCGACCGCCAACGCCGCCTCGAAATGGGGAGTGAATCTCTCGGTCGTCTCAAGCCAGTACGCGTACGCGTTCGGAAGCTGGGCGGTGAGGGCGCCGTAGAAACGCCGCTCCGAAGGCCACGGACGGCGGGTCGATCGGCGTCGGCGGCCAGGAGGCTTGGCCCTCACCCCCGCACGAGCGGTTTCCGTTGACCGTGGAGACACCGACGGTGCGGAGCTGCTGGGTGTAATTCGCGGCAGCTGGCAGCTCATGCGATTGGGTGTCGATGCACGAACAGCGTGCCTCGCTGCTCGCCGGCAAGACCTAGTTCCTTGATGGCTTCCTGCACGCCGGGAAAGTCCGGGTTGGTGTAGTCATCGAACAGCACCGCCGCGCCCGGCCGCAGATGTGGCTGCCACGCTCGCACCTCGTTGATCGTCTGCTCACGCTCGTGCGAGGAGTCGATGTACAGCAGATCAACCGGTTCTGGATCCTGGGGCCCGGTCGAGCCCGGCGCAACGACCAATTTGATCCGCGCTCGGACATCCGGCGCGACAAGCGCCAGATAGCGGTGTGGCTCGACGCGCTCGACCGGGTCATATGTCACGACGCGACGCTCCAGGTCATCGAGCGCGACCGTGATCGCCGTCCACCCGGTCGCTGTGCCAAGTTCAACGATCTGTCTGCACCCCCTGGCCAACGCAAGCAAGACTCGCAGGTCCGCCGGGCGCGTAACCGACGTGAGGCTGAACCGATCATCTATGCGTTGTGCCGCCCGTCGCGCGCGCCAGTGAAATGACAGCACGCGCAGAGGTAGGCCCCGCAGGCCCCACATCCACACCAAATCCCGTCGCCAACTTCCCAGCCAGGCGCGTACATGAGTGGACCTCGTCATCGTCATCGCGTTACAACTCTAAGGTTCGAGGCATCAGTGCACAGTCAGCACTGCGCCGACCTCATCGCGAGCCGGCGCCCGCTTCACCTGCTGCTCACGCGCCAGCAGGACCAGACCCGGCGGCCGGTGATCACGCGAACGCCGACTGCCCGGTGATCGCGCGCCCGACGATGAGCGACTGCACCGTATCGGTGCCCTCGTAGGTGTACACGGCCTCGACGTCGGCGTGGTGACGTGCGATGTGATGCTCGAGCAGGATGCCGTTGCCCCCGAGCATGTCGCGCGCCTGCCCGCACACGCGACGGGCCGCCGCCGCGGTGTTGAGCTTGGCCAGCGCGGCGTGCTCGAGTCGCACCCGCCCCTGCGCCTGCAGCTGGGCCAGGCGGAGGCAGATCAGTTGCATGCCGGTGATGTCGGACAGCATGTTCGACAGCTTGTCCTGGATCAGCTGGAAGCTGGCCAGCGGGCGCCCGAACTGCTCGCGGCGCTGGACATAGGCGAGCGCGCCCTCGTAGGCGGCGACCGCATGCCCGAGACCTTCCCAGGCGATGGTCTGTCGGCTCTTGGTCAGCACGCGGGTGGTATCGGCGAACGTGCGCGCGTGCTCGAGCCGGTTCTCGGCCGGGACGCGCACGCCGTCGAGGACGATGTCCGCCTGCCAGATCGCGCGATTGCTGGTCTTACCCAAGATCGGAGTTGCCCGGTAACCGGCGGTGGGCCGCTCGACCACAAAAGCGCCGACGTGGCCCTGATCGTCGCGCGCCCACACGACCACCACATCGGCCGTGACTCCGTTACCGATCCAGCGCTTGGCGCCGTCCAGAACCCACTCCGCCCCGTCGCGGCGCGCGGAGGTGGCCAGACTCACCACATCGGAGCCGTGCTCGGGTTCGGTCAGCGCGAACGCTCCGAGCTTGTCGCAGCGGGCCATGTCCGGCAACCAGCGCCGCTTCTGCTCGTCGGAGCCGAGCATGCCGATCGCGGTCATCGCCAGTCCGCTGTGAACGGAGTTGAACGTGCTGAAGCTTCCGTCGCCGCGGGCCAGCTCTGCGGCGACCAGCCCCTCGGCCACCGGGCTCATCGCCGGGCAGCCATAGCCCTCGATCGAGCCGCCCGCGATGCCCAGCTCGGCGTACCCGGGGACGAGTTCGAAGGGGAATTCGGCGCGCTCCCAATAGTCGCCGGCGACGGGGATCAGCTGCTCGTCGCAGAACGCGCGGACGCGGTCGCCGATCGCGCGCTCCTGCGCCGTGAGCAGGTCACGGACGGCAAAGAAGTCGGTCGCCGGGACGGCGGCGGTGGCGATGGTCATGGTGGGGGCGGTGACGAGCCGTGGACCTAGAGGCCAGGAGCAGGGCCAGGGCTGCGAAGGGTCGGCTGCGTGATGACCCCGACCATAGGCGAGCCCGGTCCCGCGATAGCGGCCGAAGGAACGTTGCCGAGCTGTACTTCGGGAGGTGATCCCCGTCGCGCGCGGGCCGAGATAGGCTGCGGGAGGACATGGCATTTGCCCCGGCCGCCCGGCACCTCCTGCGGGCCAAGGACCTCGCCGACTCGAGGTATTTCGAGCCGCTGGGCGTCAACGACTTGGCCCGGGCCGCAGGGTTGTCGCACGCTCACTTCAGCCGCGAATTCCGCCGCGCGTTCGGCGCCTCTCCGCACGCCTATTTGTCGACGCGACGACTCGAGCGCGCGGGTGCGCTGCTGCGAACGACTGACCGCTCCGTCGTCGACATCTGCTTTTCGGTGGGGTGGCAGAGCGTCGGTTCGTTCACGACCAGCTTCACGCGGACGTTCGGCCTCTCGCCCACTGCCTAACGCGCCAGGTACCCGCCCGCTGCCGAGTACGCGCTCGTGCCCGCCTGCCTCGTGCGTTTCTACGGCCGTCCTCAACCCAGCACGTTTCGAGAAGACCCCCGGGCGGTGCGCGATTAGTGTCGCTGAGGTCAACACACCGATCGCAGGAGGACACGATGTTCAAGCTCGCCAATGCGCAGTTGTGGGTGCATGACCAGGACGAAGCGCTCGACTTCTACACCAAGAAGCTCGGGATGGAGGTCCGGACGGATGTGACGCTCCCCGAGATGGGCAGCTTCCGCTGGCTGACCGTCGGCCCGGTGGGCCAGCCCGATATCGCGATCACCTTGATGGCGATTCCGGGACCGCCGGTCATGGAGGCCGAAACCGCCGAGCAGGTCAGGGCTTTGGTGGCAAAGGGATTCGCGGGGACGATCTTCCTCACCACCAATGATGTCTACGCGGACTACGAGCAGCTCAAGCGCCGCGGCGTGGAGTTTTCCGAGGAGCCGGAGGAGCGGCCGTACGGGATCGACTCCGGCTTCCACGATCCCTCCGGCAACAGCTTCCGCTTGACCCAGGTGAGGGAGCTGTCGACGGTCTGAGCACCGGCACCGGCACCGGCACCGGCACCGGCGCCGGCATCGGCATCGGCACCGGCACCGGCATCGGCACCGGCGCCGGCACCGGCACCGGCACCGGCGACCGGGCCGCTCGGCAGGCCAAGACTCGCGCGTGTGCAGCCGGCGCGGCTTCAGGCCCGCCGCTGCACACCGGCGGGAGCGGCCACCGCCCGGGGTCGGTGAGGCCGCGCACCCGGGCCACCGGCCGGGCGGACAGGTATGGCCTGGTCGATGGCCAGCTGCTCTGGACCAGATTGGCCTGAAAATCCGTGTCATGGCTAACGCGGCCTCGCGCGGCATCACGGCTGCACTGGACGGGACGCGTCGGTTCGTCGGCGCAGGCGCGCCCGACCGGCAGCGCTCACTGAAGCGCTACGGCGCGCTGGCCGAGACCTATCACCAGCGCACGACGGCGGGCGATCACTACCGTCGCCAGGCCGTGGCTCGACTTGCGCCGTCGCCGGGCGAGGTCATCCTCGATGTGGGCTGCGGCACCGGACTCAACTTTGCCGCGATCGAGGCGGCGATTGGACCGAGCGGGCGGCTGATCGGCGTCGAGCTCAACCCCCGGATGCTCGATGTGGCGCGCGCTCGGGTCGAGCGCCACGGCTGGACCAATGTAGAGCTGGTGGAAGCCGACGTCGCTGAGGCCGACATCCCGGCCATCGGTGACGGCAGTCTGCTGTGTGCGGTTCACGATGTAATGCGCTCACCGGCCGCGCTCGCCAACGTGCTCGACCACCTGCGCGCCCACGCCCGCGTGGTTGCCGGCGGCCCGAAGTGGGCGCCCTGGCGGGGAACCGCCGCGTGCTTGATGAACTATCGCGCGTGGAGGATGAACCGCGACTTCGTGACCACGTTCGAGGGTTTCGGCCGGCCGTGGAGCCAGCTTGAGCGCCTCGTCGACGACCTCGTCGTTGATGAGATCATCCACGGTGGCGGCTACATCGCGTGCGGGATCCGCTCGCCGAAGCAGTCGGCGGCACCCCGGGCCTGAGCCCCCAGGGCGATAGCGCGCCGGCCGGGGCCCAGCGCACCGAACCGGGGCCGCACCGGCATCTTTTCCAGGCGGTCAGGGACAAGGTCTAAGCTCGCTGTATCGCGGCTGATCGCGTCCCTCGGAAAGGACCGTCGTATGCCTCTCTTCTTTTTCACCGTAGAGCAGCAGGAGCGCGCCATCGTCGAGCGCTTCGGCAAGTTCGTCCGTGTCGCCGGCCCCGGGCTTCAGCGCAAGTCACCGTTCGTCGAGTCCGTCGCTGGCCGCATGAGCCTGCAGGTCGAGCAGTTGAACGCAGATATCGAGACCAAGACCAAGGACAACGTCTTCGTCGTGGTCAAGCTCGCGATCCAGTACATGGTTGGCGCCGACGAGGAGAAGGTCAAGGACGCCTACTACAAGCTCGACGATCCGGAGGTGCAGATGAAGTCATACGCCTTCGACGTCGTCCGCTCGCACATTCCCACGATGGATCTCGACGAGGCCTACGCCGACGCGGACACCATCGCCAAGCACATCCAGGACACGCTCCAGAAGCAGATGGCTGACTATGGCTACGAGATCATCAAGGCGCTGATCACGAACATCGAACCCGATCAGCGGGTCAAGGACGCCATGAACAACATCAACGCCGCGCGCCGCAACCAGGAGGCGGCCACGGCACAGGGCGAGGGCGAGAAGACCCTGCGAATCAAGAAGGCCGAGGCTGAGTCTGAGTCGATGCGTCTCCACGGCGAGGGGGTGGCGGCAGAACGCAAGGCGATCGCCCACGGCCTCAAGGATTCACTGGCACTGATCGTGGGCGAGAACGGCATCGACGCAAAGGAGGCCATGAGCCTCGTTGCGCTGACCCAGTACATGGACACGCTCCGGTCAGTCGGCGAGCACGGGAATATGACGACCCTCCTCCTGCCTCACTCGCCGGCCGCCGTCGGCTCCTTGATGGACCAGGTCCGAGAGGGCATGCTCACCGGCAATCTCGCTGCGGACGCCGCGACGGGCGGCGGCAATGGTGTGGCCGGGGCAGGTGGGCGGTAGCGGACACGACCAGCGAAGCCTGAGCCGCCCCGACGCGGCGCGCGGCATCACGGGGTTGACGTGACGGGCGAGACCAGCCAAGGCCTGGTGGCGTTTCTCGGTGTTGCGCCTGACCGGCGGCTCCTGGACGAGGACGGCTCGAATCTGCCCGACGCCGAGCAGCATCGCGATCCGCCGGTATCGACCCAGCAGCATGATCGGCTTGTCGCGGCGGGGTCCACCCTGACCGGCGTCACCCTGCTTGGAGGGGGAGCGATGACTCTCTACGGCGGCGGTCAGGCTGTCTTCAATGGCGGTGGCACCGTCGACGTCGTCCTGGCGGTGATCGGGATTCTCCTGGTCGCCACGCACTGGGGGTGGGTGCACGTCGCCGAGTACATCGGCCTGACGATCGACGAACGCGAGCAGCGCGGAGTTGACAATCGGAGGCGAGAGTGGCTGGCGGCGATTGAGCCCTACCCGCGTTTCAGCGTTCGCACCAGCGTGCTCGGCGACGCCTCGACACGGGTTGAACGGGTTCTTCACCGGCCCGTCCTCACCGCGCAGCACACCTTCACCTTCGTTCGTGAGACAGCGGCTGAGAAGATCTATGACGCCGACACCCCGGCCCAGGACATCGCCGTCGGTGTGGAGACGATGCGTCGGCAGGCGCGGCTCGAGACTGATCGCCTCCGGGAGTTGTGGAGAACGGCCTCCAGCGTCTATGCCGACACGCTGCTCAGCGCGGAGGACGATGAGCAGCGGCTGATCGCGCAGCGAGCTGCGGCCGTCGCGCTCTCCGAACACATAAACGCATCACTGCTCGATCCCCCGCTGGTCGAGTAACGCGCTGTCGGCGATTCGCGTGTTGCGCCGGAACTCAGCTCGTGTAGGCGACCTTGGACCAGTCGACCGCCTCGCCGGCGTACCAGTTGATCCCGGTCACGTCGCGACGCGTGCTCACCTGAAAGCCGGGTTGCGCGACCCAGATCCACGGGGCGTCGTGCGCGATGATTCCGACGCAGCGCTTGTAGGCATCAATTCGCTGCTCCCAGGTGAACTGGGGCCGCCCGGCCATGGCCAGGCAGGCGTCGGTCTTAGCGCTCTTGTATCCGCTCCAATTATTGGAGCTCCTTGACTGGTAGAACACCCCCAGCGCGTAGGCAGGGTCAGGCGAATCAGCGCCAAAGCTCTGAAAGAACATGGGCCGTTCACCGTTGAACAGCGCCTGTGTGTACGTGGAGGGCGGCAGCGCCTCGAGCTCGAGCGTCACTCCGACCGCCTGGAAGGCGCTCCGCAGCTGAGCACCGACAGGTTCGCCGAGCGGCTCGGCGGTGCTGTAGGCCAACGTCGTCTTGAACCCGTTCCCATGGCCGGCCTGCCGCAGCAGCTGGCGCGCCCGCGCGGGGTCGTAGGTGTACGGGCTCAGGTAAGGGTCAAACCCGGCGGCGTGATCGGACAGCGGGCCGTGGGCCGGCCCGGCGAACTCCCGGTAGACGTTCGTGATGATCCGCTGGTAGGGCGTGGCGTAGGACAGGGCCTGTCGCACCCGGATGTCGTTAAGCGGCGGGTACTTCGGATTCATGGGGACCGAATGAATGACGTAGCCCTGGAAGTTCCACAGACGCAAGTCCCGGCTCTGGCGCACCCGTTGCATCTCGTCAGGTAGCAAGTACTGAGCCACCTCGGCCTGTCCGCTCATCAATGCGTCGAGCCGCTTGGACGGCTGGGGCACCACCCTGAAGGTGATCTGGTCGAGTGTGGGAGGGAAAGGATGGTCCTTATGGGCGACCCACACGACATCGCGCCCCGGATTCAGCTCAGCGAGCTTGAACGGGCCGAAGCCCACGTCGTGGCTCTTGAGCCAATTCTTCGCCCAGGGATCGCTCGAGGTGGCATGGCTCTTGGCCAGCGTTGAATCGACCATCGCGCGCCAGAACTCGCTCATTGTCAGGAGCAGATCCGGCCCCGGCTGCGCCAGATCGATGCGCACGGTGTAGCGGTCCAGGACCTTGACATCCTGGGGTCCCTTGATCGTGGCGAGGGTGTTGTAGAAGCTCGTGATGCCGTGGACGGCGAAGCTTCGCTCGAACGTCCACTTGACGTCGGCGGCGGTGAATTCGTTCCCCGCGTGGCTGGGCCAGTCCCTCCGGAGCGAGAACGTGTAGGTCCGCCCGTGGTTGGTGACCTCCCAGCCCTCGGCCATCCGCGGTTCGGTGATCTCCTCGAAGTTCTCGGCCTGCCAGGCGAGGTCATAGCCGCCAGGCTCGCCGGGCGCCGGGATCTGTCGCCAGCGGGTCAAGCGGTCATTCAAGTTGAAGACGTGGTCGTACACCTCCTTGCCGAACACGAGCTCCCAATCCAGACTGGGAGGGGTGGTCGCGGCGGCGACAACAAGCTCGTTGGAGCGCGCGGCTGAGCCGCAGCCCGCGACCAACGATCCCGCGACCGGCGCCATCACGCTCACCACCGTCGCGGACTTGAGAAACGCCCGGCGGGTCATTGGACCGCGGAGACGGCTGTCGGGGGGTGGGCGATCCGACCGGTCGGTGACCAGCGCCAGCCTCCTCGATCGAGTGACGACTCACCGTAGCGCGGCGGCAACCGCCGTTCAACAACCCCTCCCGCGGCATCGGCAAAAGGAGGAGAATCGTCTTGTTTCCGACCGTTTGGACCGTGCGCCTTCGACAGTTCGCACCAGTAGCGTTGGTCCTCGCGCTCACCATTGCCGCCTTCGTGGGAGTCCGCCTCCTGGGCGAGCGAGGCGCGCGCCGGGACTCCCAGCACCGCGCCGAAGTCGCGGCCGCGCAGATCCATGCGCGTGTGGACGAGGGGGCCGCGCTCGCCGAGAGCCTCCGGCGCTTCATGATGAGCGTCCCCGGGGCCGGAGTCACGAGCGATGCGTTTGCCAGCAACGCAACGCGATGGCTGGCCCCGGCGGGCTTCCCCGCTGCGGCATGGGTCGAGCAGGTCCCGGCCTCCAAGCGGGCGACATACGAGCGGCGGTCCGGCGTACCTATCGTGACCTTCGACCGGAGACTCAGGATCGTCCCGGTGGGATCGCGGTCCTCCTACCTGCCGATGGTCCTGGTCTCGGGTATTCCGCCGACGGCGCAGCCCGGTGTCGATCTCGGCGGCGAGCCTGGCATCGCCGCGGCCCTGGCTCGGTCGCGGACGTTTGATGACACCCGCGCCACACCTCTGACGACGCTACCGGACGGTTCGACGGGGTTTTTCCTGGTGACCTTCGCACCGCGCCTCACCGGCGCCGCCGTCCAACCGGGCTTTGTGGTCATGTTCGCGTCGGTGCCGGACTTGCTCGCGGCAGTCACAGGCGCGGTGCCGCTGCGGCTCAGGGTCGGTGGGGCGGCCGCGGGAGACCTTGGCGCTCGGCCAGCCGTCCAGAGCACGTTCACAGAGGCGGGGGAGCGGTTCGGCGTCGCTGTCGAGCAGGAGTCGCTCACCGGCGCCATGGCGCTTGCGCCCTGGATCGTCCTCGCCACCGGCCTCGTCCTCGCCGTCCTCGCCGGCGCTCTCGGGGTCACCGCCGGGCGCCGCGCCAGGGCGAAAGCCGAGCTGGACCGCATCTTCACGCTCTCACCCGACCTGATCACCGTGACGGGCTTCGATGGTTTCTGGAAGCGTGTCAACCCGGCTTTCAAGACCCGTCTCGGCTACACGGAAGCCGAGGCGCTGGCCCGACCGTATCTGGACTTTGTCCATCCCGATGATCGGGAGCGCAGTGAAGCGGAGACGCGGCGCCTGCAGGGAGGCCAGACCATCGTTGCCTTCGAGAACAGGCTGGTCGGCAAGGACCGCTCGCAGCGGTGGATCGAGTGGACGGCAACGCCGGTCCTCAAGGATGGCGTGCACTACGGCGTGGGACGCGACGTGACCGAGCGCCGGCAGGCAGAGTCGGAGCTGTCCCGTCTCGCCGGCGAGCAGGCCGCCCTGCGGCGGGTGGCAACGCTCGTCGCGCGCGAAGCCGCTCAGGCGGAGGTTTTCCGCGCGATCGCAGAAGGCATCGGCCAGCTGCTTGGCACGGAGGAGATCCGGATGCTGCGTTACGACGGCGACGGCAACGCGGCGGTTGTCGCCAACTCGGGCAATCAAGACGTCCTGCCGATTGGCTCGTGCCATTCCGTCGACGGCGACAACGCCATTTCGCGCGTTTTCCGGACCGTCCGTCCTGCCCGGATCGACGACTACGGCAACGCGAGCGGGGTCTTCGCCGAAAGCGCCCGCTCGATTGGCCTGCGCTCGGTCATCGGCGCGCCCATCCTGGTCGAGGGACGGCTCTGGGGCGCCATGGTGGCCGGGACGGCGCGCGACGAGCCACTGCCGCCCGACACGGAGTCTCGCCTGGGCCAGTTCACGGCGTTGATGGCCACCGCGATCGCCAACGCCGACGCGCGCGCGGAAGTGGAGCGACTGGCAGCGGAGCAGGCGGCCCTGCGGCGCGTGGCCACGCTGGTCGCAGAAGGGGCCTCGGCCACGACCGTCTTCGGGGCCGTGGCCGAGGAAATGGGGCAGCTGCTGGACGCCGACGGCGTCACGCTCAACCGCTACGAGCCCGGCGACGAGGTCACGGTGGTCGCCCATCAGGGGTCAGATGCGGAGCGGGCACCGCCGGGAACGCGAGTGCGCCCCGAGCCCGAAAGCGTGTCCTCGATCGTGCGGCGCACCGGGAGCGTCGCCCGGCGGGAGACCTACGCGGATGCGCACGGCTCCATCGGTGAGCTCGTCCAGACCATCGGGGTGGGCGCGGCCGTCGGAGCGCCGATCGTCGTCGACGCCCGGCTGTGGGGGATCGTGATCGCGCACTGGAAAGGCGGGACGTCGCCGCCGGTGGGCACCGAGGAGCGGATGGCCCAGTTCGCCCAGCTGCTCGATACCGCGATCGCCAACGCCGACAGCCGAGACCAGCTCACGGCGTCGCGGGCGCGTTTGCTCACCGCGGCCGACGAGGCCCGTCGTCGCGTCGTGCGGGATCTGCACGACGGCGCGCAGCAGCGGCTCGTAGGGGCCATTCTGACGCTGAAGCTCGCTCGACAAGCGCTCCACGAGAACGGGGGAAAGGCGGAATCATTCATCACCCAGGCGCTCGAACAAACCGAGCAGGGCAACACCGAGCTGCGCGAGCTGGCCCACGGGATCCTCCCCTCGGTGATCACCCACGGTGGCCTTCGGGCCGGCATTCGCTCGGTCGTGCGGCGGCTCGAGTTACCGGTCGAGGTGGACGTTCCGGCCGAGCGCTTTCCGGCGGCGATCGAGGCAAGCGCGTACTTCATCGCGGCCGAGGGGCTCACCAACGTCGTGAAGCACTCCGAGGCCACACGGGCCGAGGTCAGGGCGTCCGTAGTCGACGGAGTGCTTCAGGTCGAGGTCTGCGACGACGGGATCGGGGGCGCCGATTCCGCCGGTCACGGGCTGGTGGGAATGAACGACAGGGTGTCCGCGCTGGGGGGCCGACTCGAAGTCGACAGTCCGCCCGGTCGCGGCACGCGGCTGGCGGCGACGCTGCCGCTGTCTGCCATCTGACGCTGGCCGCGGCCGGCCCGACGGCATGGACCGGACGGGTTTTGCCCGGTCAGCCTGGGCGCGGAGTCTGCTCGAGCACCCGTTTGAGCATGGCGCAGGAGCGAGCGAACTGGCGGCGCTGTGCGGCCCCAGCCTAAGGGGCCGAACAACGCGGCTGGCTGGCGCGCTCTCTGTCCTAAGGCCGGGTGGGCGCGCTCTCCACCGCAGGGAGGCCATCGCGTTCTCCGGGTTGCCGCCCTTTCGGACGATCGTTCGTAACCAGAGCGCCGGTCACCGGCCCGTCACGCGCCTCGAGAGGGCTGATCCACAACTCGTCGATGAGGATCTTGAGCGTCGCCAGGATCGGCACGGCCACGATCAGACCGACAAAACCGAGCAGCCGGTCCACGGCGACCACACCAATGGCGACCACGGCGGGATGCAGCTCGACGGTGCGCGCGACGACCAGCGGCTGGATGACGTTGCTCTCCAGCTGATGGGCGATGACATAGATGGCCGCGACGACGAGCGCCTTGCCCGGAGAGAACGTCAGGGCGTAGAGGACGGGCGGGATCGAGCTGAGCAGCGCGCCGAAGTAGGGGATGATCATCGCGACCGCGGTGAAGATGGCAAAGAACGCAGCGAATCCGAGCCCAACTATCTGCAACCCGAGATATGTGATTCCCCCCAGCACGAGCATTCCCACCGCCAGGCCCCGCAACCAGCCGACATAGGCGACCCGAAGCCGCTCGAGGATGTGGCCCGCCTGATCACGTCTCGAGGGGGGCGCCATCCGGATGAGGCCGTCCACGAGCGGCTGCGGATGAACCGCCGTATAGAGCACGGTGAGCAGGACGACGATGATCGCGGTAACTCCGGCAACGACACTCGCGCTGACGGAGGCCAGCGGCCCGAGCAGCCGCGACGGTTGCTGAGTGTAGGTATCGACGAAATGCTGTACCTGCTTGCCGATGTGATTCGGTGACGTGCCGGTCAGGTGGCCGAGCCGACGGCGCAGGGCAGTGACGATGTCGGGCAGAGAGGCGGTGAACTGGTGGATCTCGTGGCTGAAGATTGGGACGATCAGCGCGATCAGCCCTCCCAGCAGCCCCAGTCCGAGCAGGAGACCGACGAGCGCACCGATCCCCCTGGGCACGCCGATCCGCTGGAGGGCACTCACGAAGGCCGACAGCGGCAGGGCGACGATCACGACGATCAGCACGGTGAGGACCAGCGTGATGATCTGCGTAAAGATCAAGCCGGCAGCGGCCAGCCCGAAGGCGAGCAGCACCGAGCGGTACAGCACCGACGGAGTGATCCGCGAGTCCGACACGGCGTTAGATCTCCCGCGCGGCATCGGCCGGACGCTCGGCCGTGCCGGTGCGCCAGTGGCGGACGGTCGAGCGAAGGCCGACATAGCCGGCGACCCCGGGCAGCGTGGGAAGCCAGAATGAGATCGCCCGGTACGCCAGCACCGCGACGACCGCACTTCTCGCCGGTAGACCGAAGGCGGCGAACGCGCCGATCATCCCGCCCTCCACCCCCCCGATACCTCCTGGGAGCGGCAAAAGGCTTCCGAGGGTGCCGAGGAAATAACCGACGACGAGAACGGCAATGGGGACCACGGTGCCGAAGGCGTGGAAGCACACTCCCAGGACGGCGATGTCAAACCCCCAGTAGGCCACGGCGCCGAGGAGCCCGAGACGCCGTTGGCGCGCGAGGTCTCCGGCAGTGCGGACGCCGCTGCCGAGCGCAGCCGGCGCTTTGACGGCTCGCTTTGCCAGCCATCCCACAACCCCGGAGCGATCCGTGAAACGCGCGAGACGCTGCTCGATGTCGCGCGGCATCAGCGCGAGGCCGACGATTGTCCCCGTCATCACGACCGCGATCGCGGCCGGGACGAGCGTGATCGCCACTGAGCCGCCGCCGGGAAACAGGCCCGCCCACAGCCCCACGCCGCCCACGAACAGCGCCCCGAGATACACGGAATACTGCACGACGAGACTGGCCACCATCCGGCAGGCGATGACCTCGGCCGACAGGCCGGCCTGGCGTAGCGCCCACACGGTGACGGCGACGCCGCCCGCCCCAGCCGCGGCGATGAGGCGAATCGCGGCGATCCCGGCGAGCGGGATCTCCAGGCTCGCGCGCCAGTCAATCCGGGGCACGCCGCGACCGAAGACGGTCCGGAACAGGACAGCGTAACCCGCGATCGAGATGAGCTCCAGCACTGCGCCGGCCGCGAACCACAGCGGGTCGCCGTGGCGAAGCTGACCCCAGGTCTGCCTGAGACCCACGAGCTTGGGGATGAGCAAGTACATGCCGACGAGGACCACGACGGCCGTCAAGGCCGCAATCAGCAGGCGGATTGGGGTGATGGACCCGGTCAGCGGGTGGTCGGACGTCGGCGATGGGGACGGGGACGCCGCGAGCGGGTCTGGAGGCGCCGGAGCTTCCGCCCCGGGCGACGGAACGTCCCGGACCCCCGGCCCGCCGGCTACGCCGCGCTGAGGGGTGCCCGGGCGAGGGGGCTTAGATGAGGATGCCGACACGGAAAGTCTCCTGCGCCTCACATACCCCCGCTATGGCGAGGACAAAAGGCCGATGTCAGCGCGAGAGGCCAAGTGCCCGGCGATTTCGCGGTGGCGGGCGAGGCCATCCCGGTCGGAATCGGTCAAGGCTCAGCCCGAGGGCTGAGGGGACGGCGGCGACTGCCAGCCGCCCAGAGTGGGGAAGCCGTTCGCGCCGGGGGTGGCCAGCGTGGTTCGCGTGCCGCGGAGCCGCCGGGCGCGGGCGCCACCGGGAGGGGTCAGGAACTGGGCGCGGATCCGGCTGACGGCCTCGAGACGGACCGGGGGGCGGGCGCGGATGAAGATCCACTGATCCCCGGACGGACTCGAGGCCAACAGCCAGTGATCGTCGGGGGACCAGTTAAGGCCGTTGATCTGAGCGCGCGCGCTGAACAGGATCTCGGCCGGGTGCTGAAACCCGCCGCGTGACGCGGTCAAGAGTCCAATGCTGTTTCCGGCGGCGCCACGCAGGATGAGCGCCAGGCGCCGGCCGCGGGGGGCGAAGGCGACGGCCGCGACGGTCTGGCCGGCCGGCAGCCGTCTCAAACTGAGGAGGTGCCCGCGGGCGTCGTAGAGCGCGAGGCGGTGGGCGGACGCAGCCACGAGCAGGCCGCCGTCGGGTGACCAGGCCAGCGCGCGGATCGGCTCCGCTGCCCGAACACGAGCGAGGGCAACGCCGGTGTCGGCCTCCACGAGTCCGATCGCTCCCGCCCCGTCGACGAAGGCGATCCGGTGCGCGCTCGCCCCCGGCTGCCAGGCCGGCGGCACCGGGTCGACTCGGGCCCGCAACTCGTGGTCGCCGCTGCCATCCCCGGCGACGACCCACAGGGCGCGGCCGCTCAGGTAAGCGATCCGGTATCCATCGCGTGACCAGCGAGCTACGGAAATCGTCGCCGGGGCGACCCGCGCCCATTGCCGGCGGCCCAGCGGGCTGAGGGCGGCGAGCTCGTTCTGTCGCCAGGCCACCACGTAGAGACTGTGCGGCGACCAGGCCGCCGCCGCGTAGCGGCCGAGGTAACGCCGGTGGCCCTGGCGATTGACGATCCACGGTCCTGTCGCCGAATTGATCAGCAGCTGGCCCCCGCCGGGCAGCCCAGCGAGCAGCGGTCGCGGATGCGGGGTGGCGCTAAGTCCGATCGCCTCGCGCAACCAGCGGCCGACGGCTTCACGCGGCGGACGGACAACGGTGAGCGCGACGAGGATCAGCAGCGCGAGTCCGGCCGCCGCCGCGACTGTCATCCGCCGGGTCCGCCAGGTGCGCCGGGTCCGCCAGGTTCGCAGCGGGTGCCGGGTGCGACCGGAACGCTCGAGGCCGGAAACGTAGGCGCGCCGCACCGACTCCCAGGCCCGCTCCTCGGCCACCGGATCACCGTCGGCCTCAAGTGCCCTCAGCCGGTCTCGCGCCTCGCTCTCGATCATCGGATTCGCTCCTCGTCAAGCCGCTCGCCGAGCTTGTCGAGCCCGCGGCGGAGCCGTGAGTTGACCGTCCCTCGAGGGAGATCCAGCGCGCGGGCGATCTCCGCCGGGGAGAGGTCCTGGAGGTAGCGCATGACGATCACCGCGCGGTGCTCGGGCCCGAGCTCGCCGAGGGCCAGCACGAGCTCGTCCGCGCGGCCTTCCCCGTAGCCGGGCGCGGAACTCGGATCGGGCAGGGCGGTCACGCTGACCTCGCGCCGCGCTCCGCGCGCTCGCGTCCAGTCGATCGCCCGGTTGACGACGATGCGATGAAGCCAAGGGCCGAATGGCCGGCGTGCGTCAAAGCGGTCCAGTGCCCGTATCGCGGCCAGAAACGCCTCCTGCGCGATGTCCTCAGCTCCGCCGCGGTCCAGACACACGAGGTACGCCGCCTGGCGCGCCCGCCGCCAGTGGCGTCGAAAGAGTGTCTCGAGCGCTGATTCTGACCCCGCGCGGGCGGCGCGGACCAGGGCCGCATCGGAACGGTCATGGTCGCTCACCGCCTTCTCGCGGCTCGGGTCATCACGTCCTATACGCAGCCGCGGGCGCCTGAGGTCCGCCCCGCCGACATTCTTTACGGTCACGGTGCCCTGATCTTCTCAAGACATCGGGCAGCAGGGGAGGGTCGGGCCGCACAGTTGCGTGCCTCCATCGGGACCCCCACTGCGGGGCAAGCCGTACTGAGGTCATGCGAAACAAAACCACGGCCTGCCTCGTCCCGATCGCGCTCATCGTCGCTACCAGCGGCTGCGGCGCCGGCCACAAGGTCGTGGCGGCACGGGCCACCCCGAGACCGCGGCCGGTCGCGCCGGCCGCGCGGGCCGCGCCGGTCGCGCCGGCCGCGCCCCGCCGTGCGCGTCCGCGGCCTCTGGTCGCGCTGGTCACGGCTCAGACAAAAGACCAGGTACTCGCCGTCGACCTGCCGAGCGGACACGTGGCCGGGCGGGTGATCATTCCTGGGGAGCCCGACTACGTCGCGGCCGCGCCGAGCAGCTTCGGCGACGTCGCCGTGATCGTCAGTGCGAGCTCCGGTCGCGTTACGCTTCTCGACCGCAGCTCCTTGCGGGCCGTCAAGGTTTTCGGGGGCTTCTCCGCGCCCCATATCCCAGCGATCTCCCCCGACGGCAACTACGCCTATGTGACCGACGACACCACCGGGCGGGTCACGGTGATCGGCCTTGACAAACGGAGGATCCTGGCCCGCCCCATGGTCGGTGCGGGCGCCCATCATCTCGCCTTCAGCTCGGACTGGCGGCAGGTGTGGATCGCGCTCGGGCAGGCGGCCTCCACGATCGCGATCCTGTCCGGCCCGGCCGGCACCCCGCGTCGGCCGCATGTGCTCGGGCGGTGGGATCCCGGCTTCCTTGCCCATGACCTGCTCTTCAGCCCCGACGCAACCCGCGTGTGGATCACCTCGGCCGAAACGTCACGGGTGGGCGTGTTCAACGCGACAACCCACCGTCTGCTGTTCACGGTTGCCGCGGGGGCGCCGCCGCAACACCTCGTCTTCGCCGGCCGCTTTGCCTACATCACCAGCGGCTACGGAAGTCTCATCGAAAAGGTCCGAATCGACACCGGGCGGGTGGTGAGACGGGTGCCGGCGCCCTACGGCTCCTTCGACCTCGACGCTGCTGAGGGGTACGTCGTCACCGCGTCCTTGCTGCGAGGCACACTGGCCATCTACGACCGCAACCTCCGCCTGCTCCATGTCCGGCAGCTGGCGCCCTCGGCGGAGGATGTGGCCATCGTCCGATAGCCCCGGGACCGGGACTGCTCCCAGCGGTCAACGGGTGACCGGCGGGCGCACCATGATCAGGCCGCCCGATACATGCCGTCGTCGGCAAGTTCCTGGTGAACGATGGTGGCGAGGATGTTGATCGCCGCCTTCGCACCGCCGTAGGCGGACCACCGGCGTTGGACTGGACGGCGGCGGCGCTTGACAGGTGGATGATGCGTCCGCCGCCGCGGATCATCAGCGGTGCGAAGTGACCGCGCCGCCGGGCGGGGGGTGCTGTACATAAGCGTCGAAAATCGACGCTTATCTCACTAACCCGCCTCAAAGAGGCGCGGCGGACGCAGGCGCGGCGGACGGCTCGCGAGTTAGTGCTCTTCCTTCGCTCGAGACTTGGCGCCATTGCAGTTGTTTCGGGCGCGAACGGTGACACTAGCTCCATCGCGCGTGTCCCGGGCGCGGTGCGGCGCCATAAAACCACGTCACCGGATCGGGGCCAATCTCAACCAAAAGGGGAAAACATGAGGACGCTCCGTCTGCTGGGGGCACTCGCTGTATCGGCGATCGGGCTGATCAACAGCGCAACGGCGTGGGCCGGCACCGGGGTGTCGGGCACCCCAACGGTCAAGCCGCATCCGATCACCGCTTCGGGGTTTGATCCGAAATCGGTCACCGTGGGCGGTGGCGCCTCGGTACTGCCCACGACCCGGACCGTCCCGCACTGGCACGGGACCACGACCAATCCGCAGAACGGCGTCAGCTACGGCTACAACATGGTCGGGGCGAATCCCAATACCTGCTCGGGGAGCGCGTGCTCGGCGACCATCCAGGCCGATATCACGCCGCTCATCGTCCAGTTCGACGGTATGACCTTCGACGGCACGACGGTCGTCGGTCCCACCCTCGCCTCGCCGGTGTTCGCCACGAATGACTACGGTTCCACTCCGTACGCGACGGCGGCCGGCAGCTTCCCCAACAACCCCAAGCTGATCAAGGGCTCCGGCGGGGTGCTGTCCCAGGGCGACGCCGGCCTGGCTTTACAGCTCCAGGACGCGACGATGCGGGCCCAGTTCAACAAGGTGGGCGCCGGCAGCGGCTATCACCTGCTCCTGCATCCGAACGTACTGCCCGCGGTCACGATCAACGTTCCCCAGAATCAGGGGACCCTCATGGAGAGCGCGCAGGGCGTCATCTTCCCCGCCATCAACATCAACTGGTGGTCCGGCCAGATCAACAACCTGGAGCAGTCCGCTGACGCCACGCACCTCCCCATCTATCTCAGCAATGACGTGCTGCTCACCCAGGGCGGCGGATGTTGCGTAATCGGGTATCACGGAACGCGCGCGGCCGGGCTGGGCGGCGGCAACGGCGGTTCCAACGGCAACGCCGTCGTGCAGACGTTTGCCTGGGCCTCGTGGGTGCGCCCCGGCACCTACCCCCGGACGACGCCGGTCCCGACCGACTGGGCACTGCAGGACATCCACGCGCTCAGCCATGAGATTGCCGAATGGGCCGACGATCCGTTCGTCAACAACAACGTGCAGCCCTGGCTGACGCCGACCGCGCCGCAGTACGGGTGTACCGGCGTGCTGGAGACTGGGGATCCCGTGGTGGCGATCGGCTTCGCCAAGGGGACGGACACCTACGAGCAGGGACCCAATCCGGACGGCTCACAGAGCGCGGATGGCTACTACCACCCCGAGGATGAGGCGTTCTTGCCGTGGTTCATGCGCACGTCGCCGAACACGGTGTCCGAGCCGACCCAGACGACCTCGGCCAACATCGGGCGCTACACGCTCATGGGAGATCTGAACCCCTTCGCGGGATTCCGGCAACCCGCGACGGGCTGCTGAGGCGTCAAGTCAGGAGGTGACGGGCAGGAGGCTCGCCGGGCGAGTCTCCTGCCCCGACGGCCGCGAGGCCACCCGGGGGCGACGAGCGGGCCCGATGCCCGGGCGGCCCCGGGTCACGCTCAGAGCTGAGCGGCGTCGGTGGCCAGCAGCCCGCGGACGACTTCGACGAGCTTGTCGATGTCGGGCTCGGTGGTCTGCCAGTTGACGATGGCGGGGCGCAGGGCGACCTGGCCAGCGTAGGTGGTCGTGCCGGCATAGACGCGACCGTCGGCGCGCAGGCGGTCGCCGAGCGTTTGGTTGAGCTCGTTGAGCCGTTCCTCAGCGACGCCGGCTGGGCGCGCTCGGAAGCAGACGATGTTGAGGGACACGTCGGCAAGGCGTTCGAGCTCGGGCGCGGCGTCCACCTGCGCAGCGAGCCGATGGGCCAAGGCGAGGTGCCGCTCAACCATCTGGCGGTAGCCAGTCCGTCCGTATGCCCGGAGCGTTGCCCAGACGGACAGCGCGCGCGCTCGCCGCGAGTTCTCGGGCGACATGAACCCGAAATTCGGGTGTGAATCCTCGGCCGAGGGCAGATACGCCGCACCGACATTCAACGCTCGGGGCAACCGCTCCACCTCACGAACGAAGGCAACCCCGCAGTCGTAGGGCACGTTGAGCCACTTGTGGCCATCGCAGATGACCGAGTCGGCGCGCTCGATGCCCTCGGTGAGATGGCGCGTGGCCGGGGCGAGCCGTGCGAAGAGTCCGAACGCACCGTCGACATGCAGCCAGGCGTTGTGGCGTTCGGCCAGGTCGGCAAGGTCGGCCATGGGATCGAAATCACCGGCGTTGACCTCACCGGCGTTGGCAATCAGGATGGCGGGTTGAGTGTGCTGGGCAAGCTCCCGCTCCACGGCGGCGAGATCGACCCGGCCCACGGGATCTCGGGCCAGCCGGCGGATGTTGGCGCGACCCAGGCCGAGCATGCCAATGGCCTGCATCGCACTCGGGTGCAGGTATCCGCTCGAGATGACCAGCGGCGCCGGAAGGGTGCACAGGCCGTCCTCGTCGACGTCGACACCGAGACGCTCGGCCCACCAGTTACGCGCCGCGGCCAGGGCTACGAAGTTCGCCATCGTCGCGCCGGTGGTCAGGACGCCGCCGAACGCGTCGGGAAGCTCAAACAGCTGGCGCAACCAATCGACCGCAACCTGTTCCAGGCGAGCTGCGAAGGGGGAGGATGCCCAGGCGTAGGCAACCTGGTCGTAGGCCGATGTGAGCCAATCGGCGCCCACGGCGGCCGGCGTACCGCCGCCCATCACGAAATGAAAGAAGCGGGGGCCGCTCGAACGCGTGGCGGCGCGTTGGGCCCGGCTGCTCAGCTCGCCCAACGCTTTCAGTGCGCCATCGCCATCCTCGGGCATGGGGTCGGCCCAGCCTTCGATGGCGGCTTGGGCACCGGGAGGCACGACCGGGTCCTGGCGCAGGGTCTGAAGGTACCGGCGCGCCTCGCGGGCGGCGAACTCGAGCGCCGCGTCAAGCTCGCCGGACTCAAGCAGGGGATCGGCCACGCCGGGATCATCTCAGAGGGGTGGCCGGCGATGGGCAGCCGGCACACCGTCGGCGGTCCAACGCCGGCCACCCTCGCGTCGGGGACCAGCAGCGTCGACGTCCGTGCTCAGTCCGGGATGTAGGCGAACGCATCGGGATTGGGGCCGGTACGGCCGTCCTCGCCTCGGTCCAGCCCGTTGATCTTCTTCATGTCGCCGCCCTCGAGCTCGAAATCAAACAGCTCGAAGTTCTCCGCGATCCGCGCCGGGGTCGTGGACTTGGGAAAGACGATGTCACCGCGCTCGATGTGCCAGCGCAGGGCCACCTGGGCCGGGGTCTTGTTCAGGCGCTCGGCGATCTCGCCGATCACGGGGTCGCCCAGCACGGCGCCCTGCGCAATCGGCGACCATGCCTCCGTGGCAATGCCGTGTTCCTGACCGTAGGCACGGACGCGGTCGTTGGCGAGATAGGGGTGCACCTCGATCTGATTGACGGCCGGCACGACGTCGCATTCGGCGGCCAGCCTGCGCAGATGCTCAACCTGGAAATTGGAGACGCCAATCGAGCGCGCGCGACCCTCCGCACGAAACTGCTCGAGCGTCTTCCACGTCGACACGAAGTCCCCGTCGTAGAGGGTCGGGAGGGGCCAGTGGATCAGGAACAGGTCGACGTAATCCAAGCCGAGCTCGCTGAGGGTGGCGGCGAAGGCGCGACGAGCATCATCGGGCCGGTGGTAGCCGTTGTTGAGCTTGCTGGTGATGAACACGTCGGCGCGATCGATCCCGGAGGCGCGCACGGCCTGCCCGACGCTGCGCTCGTTGCGGTACATCTCGGCGGTGTCGATGTGCCGGTAGCCAACCGCGAGCGCCCGGCTCACCGTTTCGGCGGTTTGCGCCGGCTCGATCTGAAAGACGCCGAAGCCAAGCTGGGGGATGGAATGGCCATCGTTGAGGGTGACGGAGGGGATCGTGCTGCTGCGAGGTGTGGTGCTCATGGCGTGACCTTTTCGATTGGAGGAGCTGGTGAGGCGGAAATGGATTGTTTTCAGTCTGGCCGCAGCACGGCATAGCGTCAAATTATGATTTTGGTGGTCCGATAGTCTTAGGCTATGGATTCGCGGCGCCTTCTCACCTTCCACGCCGTCGCTCACCAGCGGTCCTTCTCTCGGGCCGCCCGGGAACTCGCGCTGACGCAGCCGTCGGTCTCAAACCAGGTCGCTGCGCTCGAGCGGGAAATTGGCGCGCGCCTGCTCGAGCGCCGGCCAGGCGGGTTGCGGCTCACGGCGGAAGGGGAGATCCTGCTTGAACATGCCGACGCCATCGTCGAGCGCCTGCAACTCGCCACGGCACAGCTCGCCGCCTCGGTGGAGGGCAAGCACCGCCGGCTGCGGATCGGCGCGCTGCCCACCGCGCTAGCCGGCTTCGTGCCCGCGGCCGTCGCGCGCGTGCGGCTCGCGCATCCCGACATCCGGATCACCTTCGATGAAGGAACCTCTGACGAGCTCTCAGCTCACGTGGCCTCAGGGGAGCTGGACCTGGCGATCGTCTACCGGGACACCGACGCCGGCGATGGGCCTGAGTCAGACCCGACCCGCCACCACCTGCTGCACGAGCGGTTCATGGTCGCTCTTGCCCCGGGACACCCTCTGGCCGGCCAGGCGGAGGTGCGCCTGGCCGATCTCAGCCACGAGGATTGGACCGCGGCCCTGACCGACGGCGTGATCGTGCGCGCGTGCCGGGCCGCCGGTTTCGAACCGCACCTGATCTCCATCACCCGCGACCAGCTGGCCATCCGCGCCCTCGTCCTGGGCGGTCTGGCCGTGACTCTCGTCCCTGAGCTTCTCGCCGATCCGTTCACCGACCTCGCCCTCCGGCCGATCGCCGACGTCAAGATCGCTCGGGACGTCCACGCTCTTCTGCCCCCCGGCGGGCGGCATCCGCTCCTCCCGGCGACTCTCGCGGCGCTCGAGGTCGTGGCCGGGGAGCTGCGCGATCGCCAGCGGTCCAGCCCCGGCCCGGTGATGGTTCAGAGCACTTCGAGCGGCTGAGGGCCGACCGGAGGCGGAAATGCATCGTCGAGCTTGAGCATGTCGAGCTCGCTCAGCTGCAGGTCGGCCGCCGCCCGATTCTCGTGGACGTGCCCGACCGTGCCGGCCTCCGCTACCGCGCACACCCCGGGATGCGCAAGGACCCAGGCCAGCGCCACCTGGGCCGGGCTGGCGCGATGCTCGCCGGCGATTCCCCGCACCACCGGATGCTCGAGCAGGCGGCCCTGGTCGAGGGGGGAGTAGGCCATGATCGGCAGCGGCTGCTCCAGGGACCAGGGCAGCAGGCTCCCCTCGATCGCACGGCGACTCAGGTTGTAGAGAACCTGATCGGTCTGGGCGGCGTCGCCGCCGGGCAGGCGCATCAGCCGCTCCAGGTCGCCGCGATCGAAGTTGCTCACCCCCCAGTGGCGGATCAACCCAGTGGAGCGCAGGTCCTCGAAGCCGGCGAGTGTCTGCTCGAGCGGGATCATGCCCGGCCAATGCAGGAGGTAGAGGTCGAGGTGGTCGGTGCCCAGGCGCGCCAGACTCGCCCGGCAGGCGGCGGCGGTGCCCTGACGGGTGGCGTGGGAGGGGAGGACCTTGCTGACGAGGAAGACCTCAGGGCGGCGGGGAGCGATGGCCTCGCCGATGAGCTCCTCGGAGGCACCATCGCCGTACATCTCAGCCGTGTCGATCAGTGTCATCCCCAGCTCAATTCCGACCTGGAGCGCCCGCGTTTCCTCAGCTCGGGTATGGCGCCCCTGGCCGAGGTGCCAGGTGCCCTGTCCCAGGACGGGAATCGCCTCCCCCGCCGGAAGAGCAAGCCCGGGCAGCGTGTTGACCGCCATGACCGTCATGGTAGGCCGCGGCCGGCCCGGCACGAGGAGGCCCGGTATGCCACCGCCAGGCCGGTCGCGTGAGACACTCCGCGGGAGGAGACCAGGTGGCAGAACGCACGCAGGTGACGATCATCGGCGCTGGGCCGGCCGGCCTGCTCCTGGGTGCACTGCTGCAGCGTCACGGGATTGACACCGTGATCCTGGAGGCTCGCAGCCGTGAGCACTGCGAGGCGCGGATCCGTGCGGGGGTACTCGAGCAGGGCACGCGCGAGACTCTGTGCGAGGCTGGCGTCGGGGAGCGGATG
>JAXDGI010000065.1:0-26376 GCA_034665145.1 Solirubrobacteraceae bacterium | reverse complement strand
GCCCCTCGTCCCGAGTCGCGCAAGGTGGTGAGACCGGCCTATGAGGTGCTCGTACGCGAGACCCAGGAGCTCGGCTTCAGCGCGGTGGGGCGCAAGTACGGCGTGTCTGACAACGCGGTGCGCAAATGGATCCGCTGCTATGAGGCTCAGGGAGGGTCTCCCGACGAGCTTCACGAGGCGGCGTGAGCGCCCGGTCGCGGCCGCCCCGTCCGCCGCGGACGTCGCGGGCGTCGCGGCGGGAGCGTCCGACTGTGGCCGCCACGCACGCGGGGGCGGGAGCTCGCGGGGGGTGGTTGGTGACCACGCAGGTAACAGGATGGCCTCAACCTCGGGTTATGTCCTACGATCACGGCGTGGCCGCGCCCGCCGTCGTCATCCTCGCCGCAGGCCAGGGGACCAGGATGCGGTCGGCGCTACCCAAGATGCTCCACCCCGTGTGCGGGCAACCGCTGGTGCAGTGGCCGATCGCCGCCGCCCGGGAGGCTGGGGCCGACCGGATCATCCTCGTCGACTCGCCTGAGCGCCGGCTCCAGGCGCTGGCCGGAGAGGGGATCGAGATCGCGGTGCAAGAGCAGCCGCTGGGCACCGCCGATGCCGTCAAGGCGGGCGTGGCCGGAATCGAGCCGAGCCGCGAGCAGACGGTTGTCGTTCTCAACGGCGACGTACCGCTGATCACCGCCCGGACAATCCACACCCTGGTCGCCGAGCACGAACGCACCGGTGCCGCGGCGACCATCGCCACGATGACCCTTGATGACCCGTCGGGCTATGGCCGGATCATCCGCGCACCCGACGGCAGCGTCGAGCGGGTGGCGGAGACCAAGGCGGCCGGCGACGCGAACGAATCCGAACTGCACATCCGCGAGATCAACACGGGCATGTTCGCCTTCGATGCCGCCGCCCTGGCCGCAGCCCTCAAGCAGGTCAAGCCCGACAACGCCCAGGGCGAGCTCTACCTGCCCGACGTCCTGCCCATCATGCGCGCCCACGAGCGAAGCGTGCTGGCCTTTGAGGTCACCGACCACCGCGAGATCCTGCAGATCAACGACCGCCGGCAGCTCGCTGACGTGACCGCGGTGGCGCAGCGGATGATCCACGAGCGCCACATGCTGGCCGGCGTCACCATCCTCAACCCCGCCGCGACCGCGATCGACGTCGGCGTGGCCATCGGCCGAGATACGGTGATCGCTCCGTTCACCAGCCTGCACGGGGCGACGGCGATCGGCGCGGGCTCGACCGTGGGCCCGGGCGCGACGCTGATCGATGCCGCCGTGGGCGACGGGTCCACCATCCTGCACGCCTACATCACCGGCGCGACGGTCGGTGACCGGGTGAACGTGGGCCCATTTGCCTACCTGCGTCCCGGCACCGTCCTCCGGGAGGGATCAAAGGCGGGCACGTTCGTGGAGATCAAGAATTCCGATGTCGGAGCGGGCAGCAAGGTGCCTCACCTCAGCTACATCGGCGATGCCGACATCGGCGCGGGCACCAACCTCGGGGCGAGCACGATCACCGCCAATTACGACGGCTATCGCAAGCACCGGACGACGATCGGCGACGGGGTCAAGACCAGCGTCGACACGACGTTCATCGCGCCGGTGTCGATCGGCGACGGCGCCTACACCGCGGCCGGGTCAGTCATTGACGAGGATGTCCCCCCGGGCGCGCTAGGCATCGCGCGGGCGCGCCAGCGCAACATCGAAGGCTACGACGAGCGGCGCCGGGAGCGTGAGTCCTCGCAAAACGCGGAGCCAAAACGATGACGGCGATCGAACCGTCACCCCTCGGGCGTACACTCGCCGGCACCGTGGGAGTCACCGGTACCCGTCCTGCGCCGAACGAAATGCGGCTCGATTACGACAAGCGCCTGATGCTCTTCTCGGGGCGCGGCAACCCGGAACTGGGGGCCAAGATTGCCGCCAAGCTGGGCGTCGAGCTGGGCGGTGTCGACCTCAAGACCTTCGCTAATGGTGAGGTCTACTGTCGCTACCACGAGTCCGTGCGCGGCGCCGACGTGTTCATCGTTCAGCCCACGTGCACCAACGCGGCCGAGGGCATGACCACCAACGACACGTTGATGGAGCTGCTGGCCATGGTCGACGCGGCCCTCGGTGGCTCGGCGCACCGGGTGATCGCCGTCACGCCGTGGTACGGCTACTCGCGCCAGGACAAGAAATCCGCCCCGCGTGAGCCGATCACCGCCCGTCTCGTGGCGCGCATGCTGGAGGCCTCGGGCATCGATCGCATCCTCACCATGGACCTTCACTCGGGTCAGATCCAGGGCTTCTTCCAGAAGCCGTGCGACCACATGACCGCGCTGTTCATGCTCACCCAGTACTTCGACGACCTCGGTCTCGAGGATCTCGTCGTGGTCGCTCCGGACGCCGGGCGCGTGAAGCTCAACAAGCAGTTTGCCGCCAAGATCGGCGCCGACCTGGCCATCCTCAACAAGGAGCGGCCGGCCCAGCAGGTGGCCGAGATCGGCTACGTCATCGGCGACGTGGCCGACAAGACCGCACTGCTCGTCGACGACATGATCGGCACCGCCGGCACCCTGGTCGCCGCCGCCCAGGCCGTCCGCGACGCGGGGGCGCGCCGCATCTACGCCGCCGCCACCCACGGCAACTTCTCGGGCAACGCGTGGGCCAACCTCGCCGCGGCCGAGTTCGAGCAGGTGGTGGTGACCGACACGATTCCGCTGCCCCCCGGCGCGCCCGACAATGTCCGCGTGCTGTCCTGCGCGGACCTGTTGACCAACTCGATCCGCCAGATCTTCACCGATGGTTCGGTGAGCGACGTCTTCGGCGGCGAGAACCAGCTGTTCTAGCTGACTCAACCAAGCGTCCATTCTGCTTGCCACCGTCGTCGATGCGCAGTTAACTGGTCGGTGGGCACGGTTCGGCCACGAGGGCCGGTCGGCTTGGTCGGAGGGCGCTGTGGTGCCGTCCGGAGAGTCGATCGGTCCCCGGGCTCCCCAGTGGCCCCACGGCCAGACACCGCGTGCCCGGCATGCCCCCGCCGGGCACGCCAGAATGGTCTCATGGAAGGCACCACCCACTCCGGGGGTGCGGCCCGTCTGATGGAGATTCTGGGCCTCACCGAGGATGAGCTCTGCCGCACGCTCGACGCTGACCCGCTGACCCTGCTCTCCGGCCAACTCGAGCATCGTCCCGAGCTGCCCATCCTGCTCACCATGCTCAACGAGGCGCTCGAGACCATCGACACGGCGATGCTGCAACGCTGGGTTCGCGCCAACGGACCGGCGGGCATCCCCGTCGACGCGCTCGTCGGCCGGGACTTCACCGCCTTCGAGGACGCGCTGGCCGAGCTCGGCCGGCGCGGGTTCGTGCTCCGGGGCGGGGGAGGGGAGCGCGCGGGAGGGAGCGCCGCGGGAGGGAGCGCCGCGGGTGACAGCGCGGGTCGACAGGACGGTGGTGGGGAGCGCGCTGGAGAAGGGAGCGCCGGTGGCTGAGCCGTTCGTACACCGCATACGGATCCGCTATGGCGAGTGCGACCCGCAGGGTGTGGTCTTCAACGCTCACTACCTGGCCTATGTCGATGATGCGATCAGCGCGATGTGGCGGGCGGCGTTTGGTAGCTATCAGGTGATGCTCGATCGGGGGGTGGACATCGTGGTGGCCGAGGCCCAGCTGCGCTTCCTCGACGCGGCCCGCTTTGACGAGGACATCGAGATCGAGGCGGCGGTCACCCATCTGGGCACGACGAGCATGCGGACCGTCTACCGGTTCCTGCATGACGGCAAGCTGCTGCTCACCGCCAGCCTCCGCCACGTGTTCGTGCAGGAGGGCTCGTCGAGCAAGACGCCGATCCCGGACTGGGCCCGGGCCGGCCTCGAGCAATGGCTCGCGCCCGAGCTCGATCCGGCCGCGACCGCGTAGACCGCGCCCGCTCAGTCCTCGGGCTCGGGCTCGGGCGGTTTCTCGGGCCAGGTCCCGATCAGGTGATGGAACATCCGGGCAAACAGGCGGTTCACGGTTGCGGCCGTGGCGGCCATCACGCTGGCCTGAAGTGCCTGGGCGCCGACGACCTTGCCCAGGCTGCCCTCACCGGTGCCGGGGCGGGGCGGGGGCTCCTCGTCAATGCGCATCCACAGACTCTTGAACACCGAGCGCCCGAGCCGGGACGAGATGAGGCCGGCGATGATCCCGAACGGTTTGTAGAGAAGCTTCATGGCCCGGAGCCTAACTGCCCGCCTCGCAATTCTTCAGATGGAAATGGAAAACGACCGCGGCACGTGGCTAAATACGGGCATCGAATCACCGACGGAAGGGTGAACCGCATGCCCGAGGAAGGTCATGGCCGACCGGCCGACACGGGAGCAGAGGAGTTGCTCCGACGAGCATTGCTCGATGACAACTCGGCCGTGGCCGTATCGCTGCGGGTCGAGGGCCTGCCGCTCTCGGAAGCCGTGACCGTGATCTTTCACGGCCGGCGGGATCTGGGGACGCTGCAGACCTATGTGGCGTCCGGCAGCCGGGGCGCGGGCGCCACGGTGTCCGCGAGCGAGCTCCTGCGCGTTCCCTGCGACCTCGATCTGGCCGACGCCGAGGATCGCCAGGAGGCGGAGCTCCTCTACGTCGAGCAGGCCACCGCGCTGCGCGACGCACTCGTGGGCGCCGACACCGTGCTTGGTGTGTGGCGCGAGCCGCTGGGCGATCTGGTCGGCGGCAGTGTCATCGTCGATCACTCGATCGAGCTGGACGTACGCCTCCCGGCTCACCGGCTGCTGCCCACTGCGCTGGTCATCGATGACTCACAGCTCGTCGTCACGCCCGTGTGCAGCGCCCGGACGCTGGCCAGCGGGCGGCCGCCGATGGGCATCGCCCTCATCCAGCAGGACCTCAGCCGCGTCTACGCGCTGGCCGACGATCCGGCGCGCTGCGTCGAGGACTTCCTGGCCGTCGCCTCGGCGCACGCACTAGCCCTGGCCGAGCGCCTCGAGCACCAGGAGGCGTCGGTGCAGCGGTTCCTCGAGCTCAGCGAGTAAGCCACAGGCCCAGGCCCAGGCGCAGGCCCAGGCCCAGGCCCGGCCTAGGCCCAGGCCAAGGGCCCAAGGCCCAAGGCGCGGCCCAGGCGGACCCCCGCGCGGGGCGCGACCCGTTGCGGTGCGGGGCTGGCCCAGACCCCCCGCGACCAAGACGACTACCGTGGCCGCCGATGCGCCGCCCCACCGTGATCGGACTGATCGTTGTCGGCGTGGCCGTGTTTCTGGTCATCAGCGCACTGCTCGCCCGGGCGCTGAGCGTCGGCGGGGCCGAGAGCAGTGCGATCACCGCGCTGGTCCGGGCGGAGGCGCGCGGCGATCGGCACGCAGTCGTGGCCGCCCTCGCGGGCTGCGCCCGGAGTCCCGCCTGCCAGACCCGCGCCGCCGGCAACGCCGCCGCGCTCAAACGGGGCGGGGCGGTGCAGATCATCGAGATCAACCCCTCGGCCGGCTTTTCGCTCGGGTCGACGCTGGGCACCGCGCGGGTGGCCTGGCTCGTTGGCGGCTCGCTGCCGCGCGTGCAATGCGTCCGCGTGCGCCGGGCCGGGGACGTGCTCTCCGGTTACCGCGTGGAGTTGCTCAGGGTGAGCGTCCGCATCCGCAGCAACGCGGACTGTCCCAGCCGGTATTGACGAGCGCGCGGCGCGGTGAAACCGGGCACGGGGGGCGTTACGGGGGAGGTGGCGTGTTTAGATGCCCCCAGCGGGCACCTAGATACGCCACCTCCCGGGACGGGGCGTCCGGCTGACCCGGCGTCCGGCTGACCGGGCGTCCGGCTGAGCGGGCGTCCGGGTGCCCGGGCGTCCGGGCGTCGGGGCGTGCGGCTGCCGGGGCGAGCCGAACGCCAGGCGCGACCCGGGCTAGGGCCGGCGGCGCCGGGCCACGCTGCCCCGGCTCGGGGCCCGCACGGGCCTCCGGGCCGGCTCACGGGACGGACGGCGCTCGCGTCCGGGCAGTTTGTCGGCCAGGCGATCGGCGTCGCGAAGGCGGATGCGGGCCTGCTCGGCGTCGGGCAGCGGGATGCCGCCGCGCGGGGGTGCCGGTGGCTTGGGCGGCGCCTTGGGGCCGGGGCCCCAGCCGTCGTCGTTCTCACCATCAGAGCGCCGCTGAGGGGCGGCGTCGTGCTCGCGCAAAGCGGGAATGAGAAGCACCCCGACGCACAGCAAACCGACCACGTGCACCGCGGCGATCCAGAGCATCAGCTGAGCATCGCCTGCCATCGGCGTAGGTTACCGCACGGTTAGCGTGCCGCGCGAGGGTTTTTGTACTCAACGCGACGGCGTTTTCCGGATTTGCCCGCTAGCATCGACGCCGTCGCATGGCCAGCAACGAATCGACATCACTGAAGGTCGCTCCCCGCGACGTCGGGGGCTCTCGCGACGCCCGGCGCCTGCGCCGGCAGGGGGCGGTTCCGGGCATCGTTTACGGGGGTGGTGAGGAGCCGATCCCCTTCTCGGTGCCCGCCCGTGACCTGCGGATTGCCCTGGCCAACGCCGGCGCCGTCCTGGACCTGGCCATCGAGGGCTCCAGCAGCACGCCGGTCGTGGTCAAGGTGCTCGACCGTCATCCCGTCACCGGTGAGACCCGCCACGTCGACCTGCTCCGCGTCAACCTCAACGAGAAGATCCAGTCGACGGTGATCCTCGAACTGACCGGTGAAGAGGATGCCCCCGGGGTCAAAGAGGGCGGTGTCATGGAGCACGTCACCCGCGAGCTCAGCATCGAGGCGCTGCCCAACGAGATTCCCGACTCCCTGCAGCACGACGTCTCCGAGATGGTCATCGGCGACACGCTGACCCTGGCTGCGCTGCGCGCGCCGGCCGGCGTCGAGCTGCTCGACGATCCCGAGACGGTGATCGCCACCCTCACTCCTCCCAAGCTCCAGCTCGAGGTTGAGGAGGAGATCGAGGCCGAGACCGAGGTCGTCGGCGCGGGCGAGGAGGGCGAAGCGGCCGAAGCCGAGGCCGACGGCGCAGAGTCCTCCGAAGGCGGCGGCGAGGCCGGCTCGGACGCCGAGTAGGCGTCCACCATGCCTTGGCTCGGGCGCGGGGCGCCCGCCGATTGGCTCCTCGTCGGGCTCGGGAATCCGGGCGCCGAATACGACCGCACGCGCCACAACATCGGCTTTGAGATCGCCCGCGAGCTCATCGCCCGCTGGTCGCTGCCCAAGCCCAAGTCCCGTTACCGCGGGCTGATCAGCGAGGGGCGCACGGGGGTGGGGGGGACGGGTTCGCGGGTGGCGGTGCTTCAGCCCCAGACGTACATGAACGAGGCCGGTCAATCCGTCGGTCCGGCCCGGGGAGCGCTCAAAACACCGCTTGACCACGTCCTCGTCCTCCACGACGAGATCGATCTGCCCTTCGGGGACATTCGCACCCGGGTCGGCGGCGGCCTGGCCGGCCACAACGGCCTGAAGTCAATCCGCCAGGGCCTCGGGTCCCCCGACTTCGGCCGTGTGCGGATCGGGGTCGGGCGCCCGCCCACGACCGATCCCGACCGTGTCGCCGCCTATGTCCTCGGCCGCTTCCGGGAGCCGCCCGACGAGGTCCGGGCGCTCATCGAGCAGGCCGCGGACGCCGCCCAGCGCATCGTCGAGGACGGTCCTCCGGACTCTGCGTGAAGCTCGGCTGGCGTCACCAGGGGCGTGCCTAGACTCAATTAACAGCCCCGAATGCTTCGCTCTCTCCTCGCTTACGCCGACGACGATCCGCAGACCGCCACGCTGGCCCGTGACGGTGGCCGCGCGTTCGTATCCCAGTCGCTGCGGCCCTATCTGCTCGCCGCGGTCCTGGACCGCAACCCGGACACCCCGGCGATCGTGGTGGCCGGCGATGACCGTGCCGCCCGCGACCTGGCCGCGGGGCTGACCGCCTGGCTCGAGCCCCGGCCCGTCCGCTACTACCCGAGTCGCGGTGTCACCTACGAGTCGCACCTGACCCCGCCGCCGCATTTGACCGGCCTGCGCATCGCTGCCCTCGACGCGCTCAGCCAGGAGACCGACAACGCGCCGGTCGTCGTGGTCAGCGCCGTCGCCCTGTCGGAGAAGGTCCCGGACCCGAGCATGCGCCCGCACGGCTTCGAGCTGCGCGTGGGTGAGCTGATCGATCTCGATGAGTGCGCCCTCGATCTCGTCGCTGCGGGGTACGAGCGCGTCGACCAGGTCGAGGACCGCGGCCAGTTCGCCATCCGTGGCGGCCTGCTCGACCTGTTCCCGGCCACCGAGGACCGAGCCGTGCGCGTCGACCTGTTCGGGGATGAGATCGAGACTCTGCGCTACTTCTCGACCTTCACCCAGCGCTCGCTCGGCGACGCCGAGGTGGTCGAGGTGGCGCCCGCGGCCGAGCTCGCGCCCGAGCACCGGGAGCTGGCCGAGATCGCCGCGCTGGAGAACGCCGATGAGCGGCCCGACATCACCGAGCTGCTGCCCGTCGAGGACTTCCATCCCTTCCTCGAGCTGGCCCCGGCTGGGGCCAGCGTCCTGCTCTCCGGGGAGGAAGACCTCGCGCCGGCCCTGGTCGACCACTGGCAGGACGTGACCGCGGCTTTCCACGACGAGGACGCCGATCACCTCTACGTCGATCCTGACGCGATCATCAGCGCGCTGGACGCGCGGGTGAAGATCCGCCTCTCGAGCATCGATCAGGAGCAGACCTTCGCCTTCCGCGCCCAGGCCGCGGACATCGCCGCCCGCGGGCTCAAGGAGGCCGAGCCCGAGCTCGAGAAGCTGGCTCGCTCCGGCTACCGGCCCGTGGTGACCTTTGCCAGCCGGGGCGAGGGCGAACGCTTTGCCTACAACCTCGGCCGGCTCAAGGTCCGCTGGCTGGGTGAAGGCCAGGACGGCCCCAGCGCCTCCGGAATGCTCACCTTCGCCCGCGCGCGGCTGCAGGCGGGCTTCATCGCTCCCCAGTTTCACCTGGCGGTCATCCCTGACCACCGGCTGTTTCATCGCCGCCGGGCGGCGGCACCCGGCGGGTCGGCCGGCCGGGAGCGCAAGCGCGGGGTACTGCGCAGCTTCGCCGACCTGCGGACCGGCGACATCGTCGTCCACGAGGACCACGGGATCGCCCGCTTTGCCGGCTTTGACACCAAGACGGTGGCGTCGGTCACGCGCGACTATCTGTATCTCGAGTACGCCGGCTCAGACCGCGTGTTCGTACCCGTCGACCAGCTGGCCAAGATCAGCCGCTACGTCGGGGCCGGCGGCGCCCATCCCCCGCTGTCCAAGCTCGGCGGATCGCGCTGGGAACAGCTCAAGGCCCGCGCCCGGCGCGCCGCCCAGGAGCTGGCCGGCGAGCTGCTCAATCTCTACGCCGAGCGCAAGCGCCGCCAGGGTCATCCCTATCCGATCGACACCGACTGGCAGCGGGAATTCGAGGACGCGTTCCCGTACTCCGAGACGCCCGATCAGCGCGACGCGATCGAGTTCGTCAAGGCCGACATGGAGTCCACCCGCCCCATGGATCGCCTGATCTGCGGCGACGTCGGCTATGGCAAGACGGAGGTCGCTCTGCGGGCCGCCTTCAAGGCCGTGCAGGACGGCAAGCAGGTGATGGTGCTCGTCCCGACCACGATCCTCGCCCAGCAGCACTACGGGACCTTCTCCGAGCGCCTGCACGATTACCCCGTGACGATCGAGCACGTCTCCCGCTTCCGGCCCGCGGCCGAGCAGAAGGAGGCGCTGGCCCGCTTCAGCAAGGGGGCGGTGGACATCCTCATCGGCACCCACCGCCTGCTCTCACGCGACGTTCGGGCCAAGGACCTGGGTCTGCTCGTGGTCGACGAGGAGCAGCGCTTCGGGGTCAAGCAGAAGGAGCTGCTGCGCCAGCTCAAGCTCCGCGTCGACGTGATCGCGATGAGCGCCACGCCGATTCCGCGCACGCTGCAGATGTCGCTGGCCGGGGTGCGGGACATCAGCGTGATCGAGACCCCGCCCGAAGGGCGCCGCCCGGTCAAGACCTACGTGGGCGAATACGACGAGGAGCTCGTCCGCCGCGCCCTGATTCGCGAGAAGGAGCGTCGCGGCCAGGCCTTCTTCCTCCACAACCGGGTCGAGACAATCGAGGAGACCGCGGTGCGGCTGCGCGGGCTGTGCCCCGGCCTGCGCTTCGAGGTCGCCCACGGCCAGATGGACGAGGCGACGCTCGAGAAGCGGATGCTCGCCTTCTTGCGCGGCGACGCCGACGTGCTCGTCTGCACGAGCATCATCGAGTCGGGCATCGACATCCCCCAGGCCAACACGTTGATCGTGGAGCGGGCCGACATCTTCGGCCTGAGCCAGCTCTATCAGATCCGGGGGCGCGTGGGCCGGGCCCGTGAGCGCGCCTACGCCTACCTGCTGTATCCGAGCGCCGCCGCCCTGACCCCGGAGGCCGCCAACCGGCTGAGCGCCCTGTCTGACTACACCGAGCTCGGGGCCGGCTTCAAGGTGGCCATGCGCGATCTCGAGCTGCGCGGGGCGGGCAACCTGTTGGGCGACGAGCAATCGGGCCATGTGGCCGCGCTCGGCTTCGAGCTCTACATGCAGATGCTCGACGAGGCGGTGGCGGCCAGCGAGGCCGAGAATGAGGGCGCCGGGCCCGAGGACGATGATTGGGAGCCCGTGCGCCTTGATGTGAGTGTCGACGCCTTCGTGCCGTCTGACTACATCCCCTACGAGCAGGCCAAGGTCGATGTCCATCGCCGCATCGCCGCCGCCCGTGAAGTCGCCGACCTGGCCGTGCTGCGCGACGAGCTCGAGGATCGCTTCGGCGAGCTCCCGGTCCCAATGGCCAACCTCATCGACCTGCAACAGGCCCGGATCAAGCTGGGGCAGGCCGGGGCCCAGACGGTGACGATCCGCAACGACCGGCTGGCCATGACACCGATGGAGCTCACCTCCACGCAGGCCAAGGCCTTCCGGGCCGAGATTCCCGAGGCTCTGTACGAGTCCGGCAAGTCACAGCTGTCGGTCCGGGTCCCCAAGGATCCCGAGCAACGTTTCCCGGCCATCGTGCGCGCCGCCGACGTGCTGCTCTCCGTCGTCCGTGAGGCTGAGGCTCACGAGGCGGAGGTGGTGGGCGCCGGCGCGGCCAGATAGGAGTTACGTAAGAGCACGGGGGGATGGCGCCTCCTCTGCCGAGCCTGCTCGCTACCATCGGCCAAGTCGTATGAAGACTCCGAAGTTCATCCCGGCGCTTGGCGCCTTTTTTGTGCTCATCGCGCTGGCCGTTTCGGGCTGCGGCTCGAGCGTCCCCGGTAACTCGGTGGCGGTCATGGCCGGCAACCCGATCAGCACCAAGGCCTTCGACCACTGGATGTTCGTGGCCGCCAAGCAGCAGGCCGCCCAGTCGCCCAGCGCGCCGGTGATCGTTCCCAACGATCCGCCCAACTTCACCAAGTGCATCGCCCAGGTCCGGGCCCAGATCCCCGCCCTGAAGACGACGAAGGATCCTCAGATCAAGTCTGACTGCAAGCAGCTCTTCACCTCGCTGTCCAGCCAGGTCATGGACTTCCTGATTCGCGCCTACTGGTACCAGGCCGACGCGCACAGGCTGAACATCAAAATGACCGACGCCCAGGTCCAGAAGGCGCTGAATACGGCCAAGAAGGGTCAGTTCTCCACCGATGCGCAGTTCCAGAGCTTCCTCAAGACGACCGGCCAGACTCTGGCCGACGTCACCTACCGCATCCGCGTCCAGCAGATCTACTCCAAGCTGCTGGCCCGTCATCCCACGACGGTGACTCCGGCGGCGATCGCGGCCTACTACAGCGCCCACCAGGCGAGTTTCGGCAGCCCGCAGACGCGCAACATGCGCATCGTGCTGACCAAGGCCGCCGCCCAGGCCGCCGCTGCCCGCAAGGCGTTGAGCAAGGGCCAGAGCTTTGCCAAGGTGGCCAAGCAGTACTCGATCGATCCGACGACCAAGAGCAAGGGCGGTGTGCTGACCAACGTCACCGCCGGCCAGCAGGACAGCGCGCTGAGCAAAGCCGCGTTCGCGCCCTCGGCCACAGTCGGCAAGCTGCTGGGCCCGATCAAGGGTCAGTTCGGCTACTACCTCGTCGAGGTGACCAAGATCACCCCCGCCAAGCACCGCAGCCTGGCCCAGTCCACGTCGCTCATCAAGCAGCAGCTGACCACGCAGCTTCAGACCTCGGCCGCCAACGCGGTCAACGCCGCAGCCAAGAAGCACTGGCAGAGCAAGACGTCCTGCCAGGCGCTGTATGCGATGGCCGACTGCAGCGGCTACAAGGCCCCCAAGACCAGCGGCTCGGCGACCACCGCGGCTCCGTAGTAGTGGACCCGGGGGGTGAGCGGGGGGCGCGTGCCATCGCTCGCCTGGATGCCATCACCCACCGCCTGCGCCGAGACTGCCCGTGGGACCGCGAGCAGGACGAGCGCTCGATCGGTCCCCACACCGTGGAGGAGGCCTACGAGCTCGCCGACGCTGCTCACCGGCGCGATGACGTCAAGCTCCTGGACGAGCTCGGCGATGTCCTCTTTCAGGTCCATTTCCTGTCGCTGCTGCTCGAGGAGCGCGGTGCCGGGGATCTGGCCCGCGTGGCCGAGCACGTCACCCAGAAGCTGATCCGCCGCCATCCCCACGTATTCGGTGACGTCGAGGCCGAAACGGCGGGAGAGGTGCTGGCCAACTGGGACGCGATCAAGCGCGACGAGCCCGGCCGTGAGTCCGGGATCTTCGGCGAGGTGCCCGAGAACCTCCCCGGTCTGCTGCACGCGCGCAAGGTGCAGCGCCGCGCCGCCGCCACCGGATTTGACTTTCCGGCGATCGACGGTCCCCTCCAGTCCATCCACGACGAACTGGCCGAGCTTCAGGCCGCCGAGACCGCCGATGAGCGCTTCCACGAGCTCGGTGACGTGCTCTTCGCAGTGGTCAACGTGGCGCGCAAGCTCAAGCTCGACCCCGAGCTCGCCCTGCGTGCCGCGTCGGGGCGATTTAGCGGACGCGTGCTGTCCGCGGCGCAGCTGGCTGCATCCGAAGGCCGGAGTTGGGACGATCTTTCCGATGACGAGCAGCTGGTCTATTACGCCCGCGCACGGCTGATCCAAGGAGATTCCAAACCGACATGAGCCAGATCGAGAACGTCCATGCCCGACAGATCCTGGACAGCCGGGGCAATCCGACGGTAGAGGTGGAGCTGAGCCTGCAGTCCGGGGCCTGGGGTCGGGCCGCCGTGCCCTCGGGAGCTTCCACCGGGGAGTTTGAAGCCACCGAGCTGCGCGACGGTGGTGACGAGTGGATGGGCAAGGGCGTCAGCCAGGCCGTCGAGAACGTCAACACCGAGATCGCCACCGCGGTGCACGGGCAGGAGGCCGCCAGCCAGGCGGCCCTGGACCGGATGCTCATATCCCTGGACGGCACGCCGAACAAGTCCCGCCTGGGGGCCAATGCGCTGCTGGCCGTGTCACTGGCCGCCGCTCACGCCTCGGCCGCCGAGGAGCGCCTGCCCCTCTGGCGCTACCTGGGCGGCGAGACCGCGCACGTGCTGCCTGTGCCGATGATGAACGTGCTCAACGGCGGGGCCCACGCCGATAACGCGATCGACTTTCAGGAGTTCATGATCGTGCCCGTCGGGGCCACCTCCTTCTCCGAGGGGCTGCGCATGGGCGCCGAGGTCTTTCACCACCTCAAGGCCAATCTCAAGGCGCAGGGTCACTCGACCGCCGTCGGTGATGAGGGCGGCTTCGCCCCCGACCTGGAGTCCAACGAGCAGGCCCTCGAGGTGCTCGTCAACGGTATCCGCGCGGCCGGGTTTGAGCCCGGCGAGCAGGTGGCGATTGCCCTGGACCCGGCCGTGTCGGAGCTGTATGAGGACGGCAGCTACGTGCTCGAGCACGAGGGGCGGTCACTTAACGCGGATGAGCTCGCCGCCTACTGGGGTGAGCTGGCCGGCCGTTATCCCATCCTCTCGATCGAGGACGGAATGGACGAGGAGGACTGGGACGGCTGGTCAGCGCTCACCCAGCAGCTCGGCCGGCGCATTCAGCTCGTCGGTGACGATCTGTTCGTCACCAACCCCCAGCGCCTGCAGCGCGGTATCGAGGCCGGTGTCGGGAACGCGATCCTCATCAAGGTCAACCAGATCGGAACCCTGTCGGAGACGATGGCCGCCGTGCGTATGGCCCGCGAGGCCGGGTATGCCGTCGTCATGTCGCACCGCAGCGGCGAAACCGAGGACGTCACCATCGCCGACCTGGCCGTGGCCACCGGCTGCGGTCAGATCAAGACGGGCGCGCCATCGCGCACCGACCGCGTGGCCAAGTACAACCAGCTGCTGCGGATCGAGGAGGCACTCGGCCCCGAGGCGAGCTATCCGGGCCGCTCGGCGTTTCGCTCCTAGTGCCCCCGGGCGCCCGCTTCCTCACCCACCTGTCGACGATCCCGGGTGGCGTTCTGCGCCCGCGGACCTCGACCAGGATGCAGATGTTCGTGCAGCAGGAAGGATCAGCGGCGTGTCGAACGAAGGCGTCAGGCAATGCCGTCAGCCCGTCACGCCACCGCCGCCCAACGCCGCAACAATGCCGCCGCCGCCCCGCGCCAGAGGCCTCGTCCGCGGCCCCGGGGGGTCACGCTGCCCCCGCCGCTGCTCCGTGTGCGCTGGGACCGCGCCGGCCGCGTCGGGCTGCTCGTGGTTCTCACCGTGGTCGTGGGGCTCTATGTCCAGCACACGCTCTCCTATCTCTCGATCAGCTCCCAGGCCTCAAAGCAGGAGGGGATCGTCGATCAGCTCTCGCGCCAGAACCGGCGGCTGGCCGCCAAGCAACGCTCGCTCAACCAGCCGGCCACGATCGTGCGCGATGCCCGGGCCCTGGGCATGATCCGGCCGGGCGAGCGACCCTACGTGATCACCGGGCACGCCGGCCACTAGTACGGCCGAGCGCAAGTACGGTCGAGGTCGGGCTGCGGCTCGGCGTTCGTGGCCAGGACGCAGTGAGGGAGCGTGTTTGTGGCACGTGAGCGAACGAGGACGCCGCCACGGGGGGCGAGACGCCGACTGGACCGAACGCAATTGCGAGAGGTCGTACTAGCCGCGGCCCGGCCCGCGGCCGGAGGCCGGCGATGAGCGGCGCGGCGCTGCGCTTCGAGGATCTCATCGGCCTCTGGCAGGAGGGCGAGCGTCGCCTGAGTCAGTCTGAGCCGGCCGATCGGGCCGCCCAGGAGCGGGTGATCGAGGCGGTCGTCGGCGAGCTGCGCCATCGCCTCGGCGGCCCGTTCAGCGTCCAGGAGTTGGCGCGCCTCTACCTGGATCAGGGCACCGACTGGGTCTTTTCGATCGCCACCCGGGTGGCGCCCAACCATCCCGCGGCCTGGGACCTGACCACGGTGGCCGGCGCGGGATTCGCCCGGTATGCGCGCGAGGCCGGCGACTACATGATCGGCCGCCGGCCGGGCGACATTCCGCGCGAGCGTTAGTCACCGGGCACGGCAAGCGGTCGTGACCGCCCGCGCGTTGATCTAGTCGTCGCCGTTCTCGGACTCCGAGCCAGCGCGGCGGATGATGATCTGGTCCTCCTCGATGGCCACCTCGACGGGTCGGTGACCGGCCCAGTACTCGGCGTAGACCGGATCGTCCTGCACGGCGGGGTCAAGCCACAGGCCGTAACCCTCCTCGCCGTGGTCGAAGGTCGCCTCGAGGGTGTCCGACGGCCGCTTGCGACCGCGGCCGCTGCGACCGCCGCGGCGTCCGCGCCGGCGCCGGGCCGGGCGCTCGCTGTCATCGCCGTCGTCGCTGTCGTCCTCCTCCTCGTCGTCGACGTCGGGTTCGGCTTCGGCGGCCTGGGCGGCGGCGTCCAGCTCGGCGGCGATGAGAGCATCGTCCTCGGCCCGCAGATCGATCTCGTCATCGAAATCGGCTCCGGCGACGACCCCCTCGTGATCGTCGGTGGCCTCGAGCTGCTGCTCGCGCTTGAAGGTTTGAATCTGTTGAACGGTGACCTCGAGCTGGTGGGCGATCCACGCGTCGGTGCGGCCCTGACGGACCCAGGCGCGGATGCGGTTCAGCTCCGGGCGAAGTGATTTACGAGCCATAAGGCCGCTGAGACTAGTACAGCTGACGCCGCGAAAACCCCGCGACCGAATGACAACCGCTGCAAAACCTCCACGCTTGTTCACGGGGGGCGCTTCCCGCTATGCTCGGACCAAGGTGGCAAGGGCGATTTCGCGCGCAGATTTCCCTCCACGTCCAGAGCAGCCACGCAGGGAGGCAGATCATGCTGGTCCTGACCCGGAAGTCCAACCAGAGCATCATGATTGGCGACGACATCGAGGTCTCCGTTCTGGCCATCATGGGCGAGAAGGTGCGGATCGGAATCCAGGCGCCACGCGACGTACCCGTGTTCCGCAAAGAGGTCTACCTGGAGATCAAGGAGGAGCGCGCCGGTGAGGCCAAGGATGCCCGCCAGGAGGTTGACGCCGCGCTCCGGGGTCTCGGCGAGGATCCTCCCAGTCGCTGAGGACGGGTCCGGGCGCCGGTTGTACCGGCGTCCCCGCGCACTAGCTCAGCAGTAGGTAGAGCGTCTCGAACATGAGCGCGGTGACGATCAACGCCGTGCCCACCAGGGTCAGCACGAGGACCCAGTAGCGCATCGAGCTGCGCTTGCGTGCCCGCTCATGGGTGCGCTTGCGCGACCGGCGGACGGCCTGCTTGCGCAGCGTCTCGCGGCGGCTGCGGTCCAGTTCGGCCTCGGTGCGGAACTCCTGCTCCCACTCGGCGAGGCTTTGACGCATTTTCATCGCCATGACGGGGCGAGCTTACTACCGGCCCGGGGGCGGAGCCCGGCGGGGCGGACGGGGCAATACCCTCCGGGGCGAGCGAGGAACACCCCGCCCCGGACGGCACCGCGACGCTCAGTGAACCTGCTGACCCTCGTAAACCTGGACGAAATGCAGGTAGTTCTCGGCGATCTGAGCGGCCGCGTCCTCACGCGCGAGCTCGTCGGCGAGAAAGCCCTTCAAGGCATCCCACCAGATCGAACGGCCGATGGCGAAACCGATGAAGCCATCGACGGTGGCGGCCGCCTCGAGCCACTGCTCGACCTTGTCAGTCGAGGCGCCGCGGCCCAGGAGCACGCACTTGACGTTCTCGCGGCCGTTGCCCTTGCGGGCCTGCTCGGCCAGCATCTGGGCGTCCGCGCGCTCGTCGACGCCCTCGATCTTCCAGATGTCGACCTCGATGCCGTGGTCCTGGGTCTCCTCGATCGCCCGGCGCATGAGCTCGGGCCGCAATTCGGCGTCGTAGCGGTCGGTGTCGCCGCCGACGCTCTCGAGTTGCTCGTCGGTCGCGGGCACCAGGAGCTCGAAGAGGAACTTCCGGTCGTTGTTCTGCAGCCAGTCCGACAGCGTCTTGAGCCGGTCGAGCTGGCGCTTGTTCATCTCGGTGTCGGGGTCGTCGGGGTTGTAGCGGACGAGCACCTTGGAGAAGTCGGGGTCGAACTTCTCGATGTGGGCGCCGAAGTCCTCGTCGTACTGGAAGTCGAACTCGTTCTGGCCGGACTTTTCCACCGGCATGGCCAGCTTGAGGTTGCTCTCGCGTGTGCGTTGGGGGATGTCGGACCCGAACTGCTCGTCGACCAGGACGCCGGTCTGGGTGGCTTCGGCGCCCCGGGAGACGGCCTCGAGCATGCCCTCGAAGATGAGGCGCTTGGCGTCTGAGATCGTCTCGGTCTGCTCGGGCGTGGGGTCGCCCTCGATCCCGAACATCTTCTTCTGGAACGATCCGCGGTGATCGAACGCGAGGATGTACAGCTTGCCGTCATAGCCGAGGCTCATGGCACCGTCCTTCGTCTTGTCGTGGTGTTATTGCGCAGTCTAGGGGCGTGGTTGCGCCCGGCGGCCTTGCCGCTGGGTTAACCCGTACCCTCTCCGACCAGTGGAGCATCGCTTCGCCGGACACGCCTACACGCTCGGCATCGAAGAGGAGCTGATGATCCTCGACGAGAGCACGCTTGACCTGGTCAACGCCATCGAGGCGATGCTGGAGCCGGCACCGCTGGGAGAGATCAAGCCCGAGTTGATGGAGTCGGTGCTGGAGATCTCCACCGACCCCTGCGCCGACATCACCGAGGCCGGTGACCAGCTGCGGTCGCTGCGCGCCCAGGTCAGCCAGACGGCGTCGAGCAAGGGGATGTCGATCGGGTCGGCCGGCACCCATCCCTTTGCCATGTGGGAGGACCAGCGGATCGTGGCCCGGCCCCGCTATCGCGATCTCATCTCCGCGCTGCGGTTCGTGGCCCGTCAGGAGCTCATCTTCGGGATGCATGTCCACGTCGGCGTCGATGACCCCAACAAGGCCATCCACGTCGCCAACGGGATGCGCGTCCACATGCCCGTCCTGCTCGGACTCTCGGCCAACTCGCCGTTCTGGCGGGCCGATGCGACGGGCATGGCCTCGACCCGGACCCCGATCTTTCGCGCCTTCCCCCGGGTGGGGATCCCGCCCACCTACGCCGACTGGGAGGACTACGAGCGCCGGATCGAGTTCATGATCGCCGCCGGCGTGATCGAGGACTACACCTATCTCTGGCACGACGTCCGCCCGCACCCCAAGTTCGGGACCGTCGAGGTCCGCGTCATGGACTCCCAGACCCACATCGAGCATTCCCTTGGCCTGACCGCCCTCGTCCAGGCCCTTGTCCGGGAGCTCTCCGACCACTTCGAGTCCGGACAGGAGTTATCGACCTACCCGTTCGAAATGCTCGACGAGAACAAGTGGCTGGCCGCCCGCCACGGCCTGGAGGGCGAGCTCGTCGATCTGCCCAGCTCAGATCGCGTGGCCACCCGCGCCCTCGCCCGGCGCCTGATCGACCGGATGCGGGAGTACTGCCAGGACCTGGGCTCAGAACACGAGCTCGAGGCGGTCGAGGATCTGCTCGCCCGTGGCAATGGAGCCGCGCGCCAGGTGGTCGTTTACGAGGCCAACCACGACCTGCGCGAGGTCACGGCGGAGATCGTCGCCGCCACGAATCCCTAGTCCGGCCGCCCGGAAGGGTGAGAGCTCTGCCAGGCGCCGAACTACGGGTCCGGCGGCGGCGGCGCGGTTCTACAATCGATTCGTGAGCACCGGCGGGCAAGAGCTATTCGTGGTCTGCAAGAACTGCGGCTCTGAGGTCAGTTCCTACATCACCGAATGCCCGTACTGCGGCAATCGGTTGCGCAAGCGGGCGCCGAAACTGGATCGCAGCGGGCAGCCGCAGCGCCGCAAGCCTCGCCGCTCACCGCCCCCGCTTCTGACCCGGCTGCGCCGCGATGAGATCCCCGGGATCCGCGGCGAGACGCACCCGTACGCCACGCTGGCCCTCCTCCTGGCCGGGTTCGTGGGCACGCTGTTGTGGCGGACCAACCTGGGCCAGACGGGCAATGACCTGGAGGTGTACGGCAAGCTCGGGTCGCACTGGTGGCGCGTGTTCAGCGCGGTGTTCGTCTATGACAACACGGGCTACGCCGTCGTGGCTCTGGGCTCGATCGGGCTGTTCGGCTGGCTGCTCGAGCGCCGGCACGGACCGCTGGTCGTCCTCGGTCTGTTCCTGATCGGCGGCGTGGGTGGCGTGGCGGCCACGGCCACGCTGGAAACGTTTCCCTACGCGCTGGGCGGCGAGGGGGCGGCGCTGGCCCTGCTCGTGGCCTGGGCGCTGCCTGACCTGATGGCCCTGCGCAGGCGCGAGGAGGTTGACGGCGATCTGTTCGGCGTGGCCGCGATCGCGGCGGTGCTCCTTCTCATGCCGCTGGCCGATCCGGGCGCGACGTGGATCGCCGCCGGGGTCGGCGTGGTTGCCGGGCTGCTGCTCGGGGCGCCGCTGGCCCGGCTCACCGTGCGCTGACGCACCCTGCGCCGGCTGCCCCTGCGCCGGCTCACCCTGCGCCGGGTCACCCTGGGCCGGCTCACCCTGCGCTGAGCCTCCATGCGCAGCGCCTTCATGCGCAGGCCCGCGGGGCGAACCTCCGTCCCAAAGTTCTACATATGGCAACTTTGGGACGGAGGTTCGCTCACTGCACGCTGATCTGACCGGGCTCGCCCGCCACCAGCCGCCCGATCACTGCGCCCGGCACCTCCGCCGCTCGATCGGCGTCGAGCGCGACGAGCAGGCCACCCGAGGTCATCGCGTCGCAGCACAACCAGCGCCGCGCCTCGGCCACGCCGTCGGCGAAGGCGGCGAACTGCGCCTCGGCGTGGGCCCGGTTGCGGCGCGTGCCGCCGGCCACGGCCTTCTCGTCCCTCCGGCCCAGCAGCTCGACCACGCCCTCGATCGCCGGCACCGCGCCGGCCTCGACGACAGCGGCGACACCGCTGGCGCAACAAAGCTCGTGCAGGTGACCGAGCAGCCCGAACCCGGTCACGTCGGTCATCCCGTGCGCCCCCGCCGTCACCGCGGCCTGGCACGCGTCCCGATTCAACGTCGTCATCACCGACACGGCCGCGCTCAAGGGCGCTTCGAGCCCCCGTTTCACCGCTGTCGAGACCGCGCCGGCGCCCAGCGGCTTGGTCAGCACGAGCACATCCCCGGCCTGACCGCCGGCGTTGGTGAGCAACCGGCGCGGCTCCACGACACCGGTCACGGCCATGCCGTACTTGGGCTCGGCGTCATCGATGGAATGGCCGCCAACGATGGCGACCCCCGCCTCGGCGGCCACGGCCGCGCCCCCGGCCAGGATCTCCGCGAGGATCTCGGCGCCCAGCGTCTCCACCGAGAAGGCAACGAGGTTCAGGGCGGTGATGGGCCGCCCGCCCATCGCGTAGACGTCCGACAGCGCGTTGCAGGCGGCGATGCGGCCGAAATCCCTCGGGTCATCGACGATCGGCGTGAAGAAGTCGACCGTCTGGACGATGGCGAGCTCGTCACTGAGGCGGTACACGCCGGCGTCATCGGCTGTGCCGTACCCGACGAGGACGTTGTCATCGGCCACGCGGGGGAGCCCGGCCAGCAGCGGCGCGATGGCGGAGGCGGGCAGCTTGCAGCCGCAGCCGGCGCCATGAGAGAGGGAGGTGAGGGCCACGACCATCTTCGTATGATCGGGCATGCCGTGGCCGACCGTGCCTATACCGATGAGGAACTGGAGGCGGCGATCGCCCAGATCGCCGCACCCGATCGCCTCTCCGAGGCACAGAACGTCGTCGCGCGAATGGCGCCGTCGCTGCAGCGCGTGCTGGGCGCGGCCATCGCCGAGGGCGGCTGGTTTGACTCCGCCCACGAGCAGGTCGTCCGCGAAGCCGCCGGCGACGACGATCCCGAGGGCCGCCTGCGCGCCGTCAAGACGCTGCTGGCCGAGGAGACTCGACTGGGCATGCTGGTCGGTGTCGCCGTCGGCTTCGAGCTCTCGCGAGCCCTCGAGCACCCACCGTCTCCCGAGCGCCCCCCATCCCCCGGGCGCCCCCCATCCCCCGAGTCATAGAGAATCCAGGAGAGAAAAACATGGACATCCGTTTCCTTGGCCACGCCGCGTTCACGCTGCAAGACGGCGACACGACCCTGCTGATCGATCCGTTTCTGACCGGGAACCCACAGGCCGCGGCGACCGCCGATGAGATGAACCCGGCCGCGATCCTGCTCACCCACGGTCACCAGGACCACCTCGGCGACACGGTGGAGATCGCCAAGCGCACCGGCGCGCCGGTGGTGGCCATCACCGAGATCGCCCATGAGCTGAGCGACGAGGGCGTGGAGGCCCGCGACTGCAACCTGGGCGGGACGGCCAGCTTTGACTGGGGTTGGGTCAAGCTCGTGCCCGCCTGGCACACCTCGACCACGCCCAAGGGCACGGTGTCGACACCGGCCGGACTGCTGATCAGCTTCGGCGGCAAGATCGTCTACCACCTGGGCGATACGTGCCTGTTCTCCGACCTGCAGCTGGTGGGCAAGCGCCACCAGATCGACGTCGCGCTGATCTGCATCGGCGGTCACTACACGATGGCCCGCCACGACGCTGTCGACGCCGCCGACCTCGTCGGGGCCAAGACGATCATCCCCTGCCACTACAACACATTCCCGCCGATCGAGACCGACGCCGGGGCGTTCCAGACCGACGTCGAGAAGGCGCTCGACGCCACGGTGGTCGTGCTCGAGCCAGGTCAGGCCCACACCGCATGACCCATGCGATCGTCCTCATCCAGGCTGAGGGGAGCGCGCTGGGCACGCTGGGGGGCGAGCTGGCCGACATCGACGGGGTGGCCGAGGCCTACTCGGTCACCGGCGACTGGGACTTCGTGGCAATCCTGCGCCTGCGCGAGCAGGATCAGCTCGCCCAGGTGGTGACGGGCAAGCTGTCTCAGTTGCCCGGCGTGCGCCGGACCCAGACGATGGTCGCCTTCGAGGCCTACTCCAAGCACGACCTCGAGGCCCTGTTCTCCCTCGGTCAGTGAGACGCGGGCCGAGCTGAGCGACCTTCGCCGCTCATCACGCCCGCACGGCGGACCACCCGCGGCGGCTCAGCCGATCCGCGACCCGGGCTCGGCACCCCGGTCGGGGCGCAGCAGGACGACACCCCGCTCGTCATCGAGCGCGCCCAGGACCAGCACCTCGGACATGAACGGGCCGATCTGGCGCGGCGCGAAGTTGACCACGGCCACCACCAGCGTGTCCTGGAGTTCCTCACGGCCGTAGTGGGTGACCTGCGCCGAGGATCGCTTGAGACCGATCTCCGGGCCGAAGTCGATGGTCAGCTTCCAGGCCGGCTTGCGCGCCTCGGGAAAGTCCTCCACGGCCAGGACAAGACCGACGCGCATATCGACGGCCTCGAACTGTGCGAAGTCGATCATCGCCGCGGCCGAGTAAACGGGGGAGGGGACGTCAGCGCCCGGAGGTGAGCGACAGCGGCGACCCCTCGAGCGACGCGCTGGCGGTCGCATCGGAGCCGGTAGGCGTGACTGAGGCGGTGTTCGTCGTTTGCGTCGGGGTCGAGCCGGCCGGTGTCCCCGGGGTGGGGCTGGCCGGCGCGGGGGGCGGCGGCGCGAGCGTGCCCGCGCCCGAACCCCCACTGCCCGAGGAGGCCGTCGTCGTGTCGCCAGAGCCGCCGCCGCTCGGGGGCGGGCTCGTGGTGCTCGACGACGATGACGACGGGGCGGTCGTACTCGACGGGGCGGTGCTCGTCGAATTCCCGGAGGACTGGTCGGCGCTCGTCGGCGAGAGGACGGTCGGGTCGCTTTGGGTCTGGTCGCGGCCGGGGACGGTCTGGGTGCTGGCCGCCGTCTTGGCGGTCTTGGTCGGTTTTGGCCCTGTCGTTGTCGGCGCGGTCGTGGTCGTCGCCGTGGCCTTGGCGTCGTGGGCCGTCCGGGCCTTGGCGGTGTGGGCGTGCCTGGGATGGGTGACCGCCGTGGAGCTGCGCGGCTCCACGCGACTGGACAGGGGCACGACGCTGGGCTGCTGGACAGGGGCGGCGACCGGGTCGGTCGCCGCCGCCGGCGCTGCGGCGTGGTGTACAACCGCGGTGTGGTCGGCCTCCACGGCACCGGCGGTGACCAGGGCGGCGGCGGCCAGGCCGGCGGCGGCCTTGGTGGCGATGGCGCTCAGTCCGGCCGAGATGATGCCGCTGGATCCGGCCATAGCGCTCCCGCCCGCGGCGGCGCCCAGGCCGGCCGCACCAGCACCCACGCCGCTCGCGCCGACGCCGACGCCGGCGGCGCCTGCCCCAGCCGCCCCGGCCGCCCCGGCCGCGCCGGCCGAGCCCGCGGCACCGGCTGAGCCCGCACTGCTGGCGGCGGAGTGCCCGAGATGGAAGATGGCCAGCTTCTTGAGGATCACGAAGGGACCGATCGGCATCAGCGCGGCCAGTGCCTTGTTGGTGTGGCGCAGCTGGGAGCGGAACACGGTGCAGCGTTTGCAGTGGCGCAGGTGGCGGCGGACGAGCGGGCCGGGGCGCCGCTTGAGGCCCTCGGCGATCTCGCCCAGCTCGATCCGTACCTCATCGCAGGAGAGCAGCCGAGCCTCGGCCGCCTCGGCCAGCGAGACCCGGGCCCGAACCAACAGCGACTTGACGCTTGAGACGGTGGTCTCCATCGCCTCGGCAATCTGCTCGTAGGAGAGGGCGTCCATCTCGCGCAGGACGAGGGCCGTCTTCTGAGTCTCGGGCAGCTCGTGGATGTCGCCGACCAGGAGCCGGAACTCCTCGCGCTCGTGAACCTTGTCGGCGGTGCTGGCCCCGTGGTCGGAGTAGTGCGTGTCCATCGAGTCCACGCCGATGGCCTGGGCGCGACGCAGGTGATTGAGGCTGCGGTTGCGGGCGATGCGGTACAGCCAGGGGCGCACGTTGATGGGGCGCTCGTCGGCGAGGATGGCGTTGAAGGCCGCGGTCATGACCTCCTGAAGCACGTCCTCGGCGTCCTCGCGCGAACCGAGCAGGTGGCGGCAGAAGGCCAGCAGCCGGCTCTCGTAGCGGGACACGAGGACCTCGAAGGCCCCCGGGTTGCCCCGGCGCAGGTAGGCGATCAGCCGCTCGTCGGACTGCAGTCGCAGCAGCGGCGAACGGCCGTGCAGGCCCATTCCCGCGGAGTATTTGAGTGCAGAGACTTCCATCCGGCGCGGTGTGGCGACTCCCTGGATTCGACCCCGGGACACCGTAGCAGCGCAAAAGTTGCGCCCATCAGTAAGGATTGAGCCCGTCGTGAGGAGAACCCCTGCCCTCAGTGGTTGTCGCAATGCTGGCTTCCGGTGCTCAATCGCGCTCCCGTGCGCGTGGCGACGCCGCGAGCCCCGGTGCTCAATCGAGCTGCCGTGCGCGTGGCGACGCCGCGAGCCCCGGTGCTCAGTCGCGCTGCTGCGCGACCGGCCACACAGGGATACCCGGGGAGGGACTCGAACCCTCACGCCACTAAGGGCAGTCGCTCTTAAGGCGACCGTGTCTGACCAAATTCCACCACCCGGGCGGGAGGGAGGGACGCTACCGGCTCACCGGTCGCAGACCAAGCCCCAGATGGTGCAGTCAGGGACGATTTGCAGCCTCCGGTTCCCAATTGACAGGGAAATGAGCGCACTGCTAGCGTCGCCGCCAGAGTCGCCTGAACCCCCCGGTTCAGTGCTGGAGGAGATCTCATTGGGTAGGACGCCGCGGTGCGGAACTCAAGTCTGATCGGGCGAGTCGCCGCCGTCGCGGCGCTGGCGGTGGTCCTCGTCGCCGTCTTCTTGATCCTGTTCTCGAGCGGGAGCAGCTACCAGGTGCACGCCGTCTTCCAGAACGCCAGCCAGATCGTCCAGGGCGATCTGGTCGAGGTGTCGGGCAACAGCGTCGGCACGGTCTCCAAGATCGCCCTCACCCCCAACGGGCAGGCCCAGCTCACCCTGAGCATCAACAACAGCGCCTACACGCCGCTGACGCAGGGCACCCAGGCGACCATCCGAGAGGCGTCCTTGTCCGGGATCGCCAACCGCTACGTCGATCTGCACCTCGGACCCAACAACGGGACGAAGATCGCCGACAACGGGACCATCTCCGATACCAACACGACCAGTGAGGTCGACCTCGATCAGATCTTCAACACGCTGAACGGCCCGACGCGCAAGGGCCTGCAGAACGTGTTCGTGGGCTCGGCCTCGCAGTACAAGAACGCCGGCGCCATCGCCCAGAAGGCCCTGCCGTATCTCAACCCGGCGATCGCCGCGTCGGCCACCCTGTTCAACGAGATCGATCGCGACACGAGCAAGTTCACGAAGTTCGTCGTCAACAGCGGCAACCTCGTCACCACCCTGGCCCAGCGCTCGAGCGACCTCAGCGGGCTGGTCCAGCACCTCTCCACGACGACCAACGCACTCGCTGCCCAGCACGTCCCGCTCGGCCAGGCCCTGCGGGACCTCCCTGGCTTCATGCGCCTGGCCAACACGACGTTCGTCAACCTGCGCTCAGCGCTCACCGACCTCACGCCGCTGGTCAACGCCTCCAAGCCGGCGGCGCCCAAGCTCCAGAAGCTGCTTGTGCAGCTACGGCCGCTGGCCGTGGACTCGGTGCCGACGGTGCGCGATCTCTCCTACATCGTCAGCCATCCCGGCGCCGCCAACGATCTCACCGACCTCACGCGCCTCGGGGTCCCGCTGGCCCAGGCCACGGTGCGCAAGGTCAACGTCAACGGCAAGGTCCGCCCTGGGGCCTTCCAGGAGTCCGTCAACTCGCTCAACAAGTCGACGCCCGAGATCGCCACCGCCCGCCCCTACGCGGTCGATTTGACTGGCTGGTTTGAGGGGTTCACCCATCCGGGCGGCGATGACGCCTCCGGCGGCTACAGCCGCGTCGCCCCGATCGTCGGGGTTGGCTCGGTCTCCAACGGCGCGCTCAACCTCCTCGACAGCGGCAACCTGCTCCTCAACCCGGCCTCCTATCCGCTGCGCCAGACGCTCGCCTTTGGCACCAACGGGAACAACGGGATCCTCACCACCGGCCAGGGCGACCGCTGCC
>JAXDGI010000064.1:0-7198 GCA_034665145.1 Solirubrobacteraceae bacterium | reverse complement strand
GGGGCAAGCCTGAGGAGACCGAGGAAGCCTTCCGCGGTGGCTGGTTTCACTCCGGGGATCTCGTTCGAATTGACGCGGAGGGCTATCTGTTCGTGGTCGACCGGATCAAGGACGTCATCAACACCGGCGGTGTGCTCGTCGCCTCGCGTGAGGTTGAGGACGCGCTCTATGCCCACGAGCGGGTCGTTGAGGTAGCGGTGATCGGCCTCCCCCACGAACGCTGGATCGAGGCCATCACCGCGGTCGTGGTCCCCTCCGGCCCGGTCGACCCCGAGGCGCTGATCGATTTCGCCCGCCAGCGCCTGGCCGCCCACAAGGTCCCCAAGGCGATGCACATCGTGGACGAGCTGCCCAAAAACGCCTCCGGCAAGCTGCTCAAGCGCGAGCTCCGGGAGCGGTTTGGCGGCGTGGCCGCCGCGGTCGGGCGAGGACGCTAGATGAGTGTCAGCGCCGGCGGCTCCGCGCGCGGCGGATCGCCTTGGCCATACGAAGGGGCCGGGTGATGCGCCAGCTGAATGAGCCCATCAATGCTTGGTAGACCGCCTCCGCCCGGCGCTGGCCGGCGCGCGCGGCTGCGGCCTCACCCTTGGCCGCGCTCAACTGCACCTCGACGGCGCTGACCCTCGCTGTCGCGACCCGATCTGCCTCGGCCAGCTGTCGTTCCAGCTCGGCCCTGCGCTCGCGCAACGTGACCCGCTCGGTCTCCTGTCGCGCACCCGCGCGGGCGGCGGCACGGACGACGCGCAGCTTGGCCGGCACCTCGAGGACCTGGCGCCCGGGGGGCAACTGGTCAAGCCAGCGCCACAGGTCGGCCTGCTGCTGGGTCAGCCATTCGTCGTGCTCTCCGCGGCGGGCGTGGTTGCGGTGGTACTGGATCTCAAGGGCCTCGGCGGCATGATCGGTCCTGAGCTGGGCTGCCCGGCTGTCGGCGAGGTGCGCGCTGGCCTCGGCGACAACACGCCCGACCAGCGCAGGGTCGGCGAGCAGGCGCGCGTAGGGAGCCACCGTGACCTGGCGGCCGGCGAGGAACTCAATCAGGGCTCCGAGGTGCAACTCCCACCCGGCCAGAGCGACCGGCAGAGGCGTCCCATCGCGCACGTGTAGTGACTGCGCGACCTCGAGCGGATCGCGCAGGACGAGCACCGGATGCAGGCCCCGGTCGATGATCTCGCGCCACAGGGGAAGCAGACCGCCGATTCGCGGGTCCTTGATGGCCACCGGGGCGGAGCCGGCCTCGACGAGGAGGCTCTCGACCTGCGCGCCGAGCAGGGCGCGCGCCCAGCCACTGGCGGCAAGCTGAGCGGCAGCCGGGGGCGGGTCAAAAAAGGTTCCTCCGAGGCGACTGAAGACCTCCTCGTGGGCGTGGAGGATGCGCGTGTTCTCCCAGTGGCCGGTGGGGTTGTATTGGTTGGGACCAAGCTGGTCAGCCTCGCGGCCCACGTAGTAGCCGCAGGCGGCAAACGCGCTGGTGATCGCGCTCGTGCCGCTGCGATGCATCCCCAGGACGACGACGCCGTCGTCGCGGTCACTGACCATGTCGCCATCGGGATCTCTGACTATCTGGGCGGCCATGCCGGACAGCAAATCTAAGCATGCCCTCATCCCGAGGTCGCGGGCGGTTGACATCTGCGTCGCGCGACCGGGCGGGGGCTGCTCAGGCCCGGCGCGGCCTTATCGTTCATGCGCGTTGCCAAACATGACGTGACGAGGAGGCAGACCATGGCCGTACGCGCGCTGGGCGTCAATCACATCGCCTTCGAGGTTCACGATCTCGACCAGACGCTCGACTGGTACGGCCGGTGGTTTGTCTTCGAGCTGCGTGGACGCCGGCGCTCGATGGCCTGGCTCGACCTCGGCGACCAGTTCATCGCCCTGAGCGAGGGTGGCCCAGAAACGCCGGATCGCAGCCGTCACGTGGGCCTGGTCGTCGATGATAAGGAGGCGCTGCGAACGGAGTTGCTCGACGCGGGTGAGCCGGTCACCGAGTCCGGGTCGCTGCGCCTGCGCGACCCGTCGGGGAACCTGCTGGAAATCGTCGACTACCGCGACGTGCAGTTCACCAAGGCGCCGGCTGTGCTCCGCGCGCTGGGCGTTCCGGCCCTGAGCAAGAGCCCGGCGGCGCTCGAAGAGCTCCGGACCAAGGGGCTGGCCGACGCGGACGCCGATGACACCGGGGCCTAGACCGCCGCGGCCGGCAGCCGGCGGCCGGCCGCATCTCCGCGCCCAGGGATGCGTGGACATAGCGGACCGGCGGACCCAGGGGGGCCCGGGACCGGTGCATTCCGGAGAAAACCCGAATCCGGCGCTCGGGTTTTCTCCAAAACGCGTCATAGGGGCGACAGGCGTGGAAAATCCGGCCGGGCGATTTGGCTTTTCTCCGTTTTGCACCGCGAGGGGGCCGTGTTGGCCCCGGCCCCGGGGGGCGCCCGGGTTGCCGGACCCGCGGGTTGCCGGACCCACGGGTTGCCGGACCCGCGGGTTGCCGGACCCCGCGGACTCGCCGACCCGCGGGCTCGCCGACCCGCGGGTTGCCGCAGCGAGGCTGACGACGCCTTACACCGGGGACGACGGGCGGGCCAAGCCCTCGGCCAGGTCACCGAACCCGGGAGCGATGATCGCGCCGGGCTGGGCGATCTGCTCCTCGGCGACCAGCGCCTCCGTGGTCAGCATCAGCGCCGCCACCGAGGCGGCGTGCTGGATCGTGAGGCGGGTGACGCGCAGCGGATCGATGACCCCGTCGGCAAACAGATCCACAAAGTCCCCGGTCAACGCGTTCAGGCCGTGGCCCGGGGGCATCGCGCGGACCTGCTCGATGACTCCCGCGCCGTCATAGCCGGCGTTGGTGGCCACCCAGAACAGGGGCTCGGCCAGCACGCCCAGAATCACCTCGGCGCCACGCAGATAATCACCGTGCAGCCCCGCATCGGCCAGTGCCTCATCGCTCAACGCCGCCTCGGCGCGCAGCAGCGCGGTGCCGCCACCGGCGACGATGCCCTCGCTGACCGCCGCCCTGGTAGCGGCCAGGGCGCCTTCTGTGCGGCGGAACTTCTCGGTCAGCTCGGGCCCGGTGGCGGCCCCGACGTGGATCACGGCCAGGCTGCTGGACAGCTTCGCCAGGCGCTCGCGCAGAACCTCGATATCGGTCTCATGAGTGGCGCGCTCGAGCTCGACCCGGATCTGACCGAGACGGGCCTCGATCTGCTCGGTCGTGCCCGCACCCTCGACGAGCACCGTCGAGTCCTCGGTGATCACCACGCGGCGTGCGCTGCCGAATGTCTCCGGCTTGACGTTGGCCAGCGTCAGCCCGGCCTCCTCGGTGATCACCTGACCACCCGTGAAGGCGGCCAGATCGTGCAGGTGGGCGATGCGCCGATGGCCGAAGCCGGGCGCGCGGACGGCCATCGCCTTCAACGTTCCGTGCTGGTTGTTCTGCACGAGCAGGCCCAGCGCGGCACCCTCGACCTTCTCGGCGAAGATGAGCAGCGGGCGGGGGGACCTCATGACCGCGTCCAGCGCCGGCATCAGGTCCTGCATGTGGACGATCGCCTTGTTGGTCAAGAGGATGTACGGGTCGTCAAAGACCGTTTCCATGCGCTGTGTGTCCTGGATGAGGTAGGGCGAGAAATGGCCGTTCTCGACGTGCATGCCCTCCACGAATTCGACCTCGATCCCGGGCACCGCTGATTCCTCGAGCGTGACCACGCCCTCGGGGCCGACCCGGTCAAGGGCACGGGCCACGGCGGCGCCGATCCGTTCGTCCTCCTTGGCCGCGATCGTGGCCACGTGCACGAGGTCCTCAGAGCTGCCCACTCCGCGCGCCGTGCGTCGCAACTCGTCCACGACCAGCTCGGTGGCGTCCTCGATTCCCCGGCGCAGCAGCATCGGGTTGGCGCCCTCCTCCAGGGCCCGCATCCCCTCGCGGATGATGGCCTGCGCGAGCAGGGTCGCCGTCGTGGTCCCGTCACCAGTCAAGTCCGAGGTCTTGTTGGCCACCTCGCGCACGAGCTGCGCGCCCATGTTCTTGAACTGGTTGGAGAGCTCGATCTCCCGGGCGATCGAGACGCCATCGTTGGTGATCGTCGGCGCGCCGGTCATGCGCTCGAGCACGACGTTGCGCCCCTTGGGACCGAGCGTGACCTTGAGCGTGTTGGCCAGCTCATCAACGCCGGCCTGAAGGAGCAGGCGGGCTTCGTGGTTGAAGTAGAGGATCTTGCCCATATGCCGTGGCTCCTTGGTGGAATGCGTGTCGTGGCCAGCCGACGTCGAGCGCCGTCTCAGGCCTCGGCCGGGATGAGGATTCCGCGTCCGTGCAGCCGGCCGCCGTCGAGGTCGGCCATCGCGTCGTTGATGGCGTCCAGCGGGTACGTCGCGGTGTGCAGGCTGACCTTGCCCTGGGCGGTGAGGATCATCAGCTCCTCGAGATCGGCATAGGTGCCGACGAGGTTGCCGATGAAGCTGATTTCGCGCGAGATCACGTCGATCGTGGGAATGTCGATGTTCTCGCCGTAGCCGATCACGTAGTAAAAGCCTCCGTCGCGGACCATCTCGATGCCATCCTCGATCGCGCCCTTCTCGCCCACGAAGTCGATGATCGCCTCGACCCCGAGGCCGTCGCTCATCTCGCGCACCGTCTCCACGTGCGTATGACCGTCGACCCTGACCGTCTGATCGGCGCCCATCTCCCCGGCCAGGGCCAGCGCCTCCTCGGAGGGGTCGATGACGATGATCTCCGCCGGGGTCATCGCCTTGAGGCACTGGATCCCGATGTGCCCGAGGCCGCCGGCGCCGATGACGACCGCGCGTGTGCCCGGGGTCAACACCGGGATGGCCTTCTTGACGGCGTGGATGGCGGTCAGGCCCGCGTCGGCGAGCGCGGCGATGTCCTTCGGCTCCAGGCCCGGACCGAGCTTGACCACCGACCGAGCCGAGGTCTTCAGGAGATCGGCAAAGCCCCCGTCGCGGTCGATGCCCGGGAAGGACCCGTTGAGGCAGTGCATGTCGTTGCCGCGCCGGCACGGCCCGCACAGCCCACACGAGATGTAAGGGTGGACGATGACGGTGTCCCCGACCGCGACGTTGGTCACACCGGGGCCGATCTCGTGCACCCACCCTGCGTTCTCGTGGCCGGGAGTGTAGGGCAGGGCCACGCCGGACTTCTCCGCCCACTGGCCCTCCTGGATGTGCAGGTCCGTCCGGCACAGTCCGGCGGCGCCGATCCGCACGATCACGTCCAGGGGCCCCTCGATCGTGGGCTCGGCAATGCTCTCGAGCTTGAGCGCGTCGTGGTAGGTGTGCAGCCGGGCGGCCCTCATAGGGGTACCTCCTCTTCCTCGGAAGACAAGTCGTGGCGAAACTGCAACAGCGAGCGGCAGATGCCGCCGTTGGCCTCCAGGCTCGTGCGCACGAGCCGGCCCATGCGCCGCCAGCGCTCGAGCTCACGCGCGGCAATCGGCCGGCCGTCGGGGAGCACGAGGGCGGGCGACCCAGGGTTACAGGCAATGCCCAGCTGAGCGCGCAGCTGCAGACAACGCCGGGTATCAGCGCCGTCGGGCAGGTCGGCCACGCACAGGCTGACCACGGCCTCGGCGGTCAGCCCACCGGCCAACAGCTCCTCGCAGATTCGCGATTGCCGGGCGGTGAGCGCCTTGCGGGAGAAGAGCTCACGCAGGCTCTCGAGCTCATCGTCATCGGTCTCGCCGGGAAACGCGCCCATGAAGCCGCGCCCACCGGCCAGGGCAGCGTTGATCTCCGCCCCCGTGTAGTGATCCTCGAGGAGGACGGTGACACGCCGCACGCCGGCCACGCCGCTCACCGCGCGGCGCGCGTCGGCGGCCATCAAAAACGCGAAGTTGGGCGCGCACTGGGGGGTCGGTAGCCGGAGCAGGACCTTGACATCGCCGTCGTCGTCAACCGCGCACGAACTCACGAACCGAAGCTGTGTGATCGGCTCATCGAGCTCGGGGTCGATGACCGCGCTCAGCGCGTCCAGGACCCGCTCCCGCAGACCGCCGCCGGCCTCCGTGCTGAGGGAGGCCAGCACATTCATGCCGACTCAACCAGCTGTGCGTCCTCCTTCTCCGCCGGTGTACCCGCCTGGTCGGGTAGACGCAGCTCGGCGGGGACCTCGATGCCGTACAGCCTGGCCGCGTTGAGGCCCAGAATCTTGCGCTTGGTGGCGTTGTTCACCCGCGGGTAATCGGAGAACTGATCATCGGGGTAATCCCAGTCCAGGAAGCCCTCGATCTGCCACTTCGGCTCCCAGATTCCGTAGTCAGAGCCGAACAACATCTTGTCTTCACCGACCCAGAACAGCAGCTCGCCCATGACCTTGGCGAAGAAGCGCGGGCGGGCGTACATGAGGCCTCCGAGCACCACCGACAGTCCCGCGTAGACGTTGGGCTCCTGCGTGGCCATGAAGCAGAAGTCCTCGATCCGCGGCAACCCGACGTGCTCGACGATGAAGTTGAGCTCCGGGTTGTCGGTGGCCGCGACGTCGACGTCGCGTGGATCGAAGGCATCCTTGTCCAGCGGCCAGATGGTCGGACCCTTGTGGACGTGGATGTTCTTGATCCCCAGCTCCTTGCACTTCTCAAAGAACGGCTGGGTCTGCGCGTCATCAAGGCGCCAGCCCCGTGAGCCGTTGTTCCACTCCGCCGTGTAGAGCTTGACCCCCTGCAGGTTCCAGCGCTTAGCGTCCTCCTCGAGCTGCTTGAGCCCGTTGTCGCCGTCACGGGGATCGAAGCGGCCGTTGACGATCAGGCGGCCTGGATGCTTCTCGGCCATCGCCCCGTTGTCCTCGGCGGTGTTGAAGCCGGTCGTATACCACTCCTTGAGGTACGTGGACTGGAAGATGCCGACGTCAACTCCGCCGTCCTCGAAGACGTCCTTGACGAAGTCCTCCTCGGTGTACTTCATGAACTTCTCAATCGGCCAATGGGTCTCCGGCGGACCGAGACTCATGTAGGCGTGGAAGCACTCGATCCAGCCCTTGGCGTATTGCTCCTGGCCCTTGACCCAGTTCTCGGGACTGGCGTCCCACATGTGCAGGTGGCCATCGACGATGAAGTACTTCTCGCCGTTCTTCTCGTACATGCCGTCTATCTCCCTCCGGATTGTCTCCCTCGCGTGGCTCGCCGCCCGGTCAGGACTCTCCGTGGCCGAGGCTATGGCTCAGCCGGGGAAACGGCAAGAAGCGCGA
>JAXDGI010000063.1:0-14823 GCA_034665145.1 Solirubrobacteraceae bacterium | reverse complement strand
GACTGCCACCGAATTTGGGACTCGGGACACTAGGCGCGGCGCGGCGGCGTTGGCCGGAAATGACCGAGGCGAGGACCGTCGTCCGGCGCACGTCACGGGAGCGGATGGGACCGCTGCGGTGGTGCTCCGGGCACAGGGCATTTACAAGCGGTTTCCTGGCCTCTGTGCGCTGCGCGACGTCGACTTTGAGCTGCGTGCCGGCGAGGTGCACGGCCTCGTCGGGGAGAACGGTGCCGGCAAGTCAACGCTGGTCAAGATCATCACGGGCGCTCACGCCCCGGACGCGGGGCGAACGGTGGCGTTTGGGCACGAGATTGGCCCCGGCGACCCTCGGGCCCGGCAACGCGTCGGTATTGCCGCGATCTACCAGGAGCCCACGATCGTGCCCGAGATGTCGGCCGCCGCCAATGTGTTCCTCGGCCGGCCCCCGCACCGTGGGTGGCTCGCCTCCCGCTCGGCTTCGCATCGCGCGTTCATGCAGATGAGCACCCAGCTCGGCCTGACGATCGACCCGGCCGTGCGCGCAGCGTCGCTCTCGTTGGCCAACCAGCAGATGCTGGAGATCATGCGGGCGCTCGCGGCTGACCACCGCATCCTGATCATGGATGAGCCCACGGCCTCGCTCGGTCCTGCCGAGCGCGAGCGCCTCTACGAGACGATTCGCGGGCTTGTGCGGGGAGGCGTCGCCACCGTGTACGTCTCACACAACCTCGACGAGGTCCTTGCCCTGTGCGACCGGATCTCGGTGATGCGTGACGGCGAGGTCGCCGCGAGCGCGCCGGTGACAGGCTGGACGAAGACCAGCCTCGTGAGGGCCATGCTCGGGCGCGACCTCCTCGCGCCGCCGTCGCCGCCGCGGACGACGGCCGACGAGGAGGTTCTCCGGGTCGACGGGCTCAGCATCCCCGGTGTACTGCGAGACGTCTCCTTCATCCTCCGGCGCGGAGAGATCCTCGGCCTGGGCGGGCTCGTTGGATCGGGGCGCAGCCAGCTCCTGCGGGCCCTGGCTGGGGCGAATCCCAGCGCGAACGGTCGTCTCGTGGTCAGGGGCCAAAGACGGTCGTGGCCGCGCACGGTCCGGAGCGCGCTCGCCCTGGGGATCGCCCTGATCCCGGCGGACCGCACATCGCAAGGGCTGGTTCTCTCCCTGAGCGCGGCGGCCAACGTCTGGCTGACCGACATGCAGTCCGTTGCCTCCGGGCCCGTGATCCGCCGGCGCAGGCGACTCCAGCGTGCCGCTGAGGTTCTGGGTCCCCTCGCCTTCGACACGAGCCGGCTCAGCGAGCCCGCAGGCGCCTTCTCCGGCGGTAACCAGCAGAAGCTCGTCGTCGGCAAGTGGCTGCACCGGCGCCCCGATGTGCTCCTCATGGACGAGTTCACACAGGGCATCGACATCGGCGCCAAGGCACAGATGCTGGCCACGGTCGGGCGACTGGCTGCAGAGGGAGTGTCAATCATCATCGTCTCGTCCGAGCTCGAGGAGCTCGTGGAGGTCGCGCACCGCGTCCTCGTGCTGGGGCGCGGGCGGCTGCGCGGTGAGCTCGCGTACCCTGACGTCTCGGTCGAGGGCATCCTCCAGCTCGTCTTTGCCGTCGAGGCGCAGACCTCATGACCACCTGGCCGACTGCACGGGAACCCCGGCGGGACCTGACCGCCAGGGCGGGCCACTCCGGCGCCTGGCTGCTGCGGACGTACGGAATCGTCGTCGCCTTCGTGCTCCTCGTCGTCGTCGTCGCCGCGGTGAGCCCCGGATTCGCCACCCGAACGAACGTCTTCAACCTCTTTTCACAATGGGCACCGGCCGGGATCATGGCCGTGGCGATGACGTTCGTCATCCTGACGGGCGGCTTTGACCTCTCGATCGCCAGTGGGTTCTCGCTCTGCGCCGTCGTCGCTGCCGCCCTCGGGCGCACGCAATACCCGGCGGTCGCGTTCGCCGCGGCCCTCGGCGTGGGGCTTGCCATCGGGCTGGTCAACGGGCTTCTCGTCGCCGGAGCCAAGATCAACCCCTTCATCACGACCGTGGGGACCGGCTTCATCCTCAATGGGATCGCGCTCGTTGTCAGCGGCAACAATGCCTACGTCGTCAACAACCCTGACTTCGGCACGATCGGAGCGGGCCGCTGGCACGCGTTCCCGTACTCGGGAATGATCCTCATCTTCTGCCTTGTCGCCGGCGGCTTGGTGCTCGCCAGGACCGTGTACGGACAGTCGATCTACGCTGTGGGCGGTAACGCCGAGGCCAGCCGCCTCTCCGGCATCCGTGTCGGCACGACGGTCGCGAGCACGTACGTTTTGTCCGGCTTGTCCATGGGCCTCGCCGGCATCGTCGCGGCGTCGGAGCTCAGCTCAGCCCAGGCGGGCATCAACCCCGACATCGTCTTTGACGTCATCACCATCGTGGTCGTCGGCGGCACTTCCCTGGCCGGCGGCATCGGCTCGATGTGGCGGACGACAGTGGGCCTCGGGATCGTCGCCACGGTCTCGAGCGCCTTCAGTCTCGGCAACACAAACCCGCACTATCAGGACATCGTCAAGGGGTGCATCATCATCGGCGCGCTCGCCCTCGACAACTACGCGCGGCGCCTGGCCCGTCGTGCTCGCACGGGGTCGCGCCTGCCGGCAGCTGCGCCACGCGCGGACGCCTCGCCGGATGATCATGCGAGCTAGCCGAGGCCGCCTCCCCCGTCAAAACAACGTCTACGGTTCTGGCGACGTGGCAGCTTGGTGCGCCTCCAGTGGGATCTCGACGGACACGGTTGTGCCGCCGCCCGGGGGACTCGTGACCTTGAGCTTGCCGCCGAGCGCCTCGACGCGATCATTGAGCCCGACAAGTCCCGATCCCCGGCCGGGCGCGGCCCCGCCGATTCCATCATCGCGGATGGCCAGGCGCACGACCCCGTCGTGCTGCTCGAGCTCGATGGTGACGACCGAGGCCTGCGCGTGCTTGACCGCATTGGCCACTGCTTCAGACGCGACGTAGTAGGCCCCCACCTCGATATTGGTCGGCAGCCGCGGGTCACCCCGCAGGTCGAGCTCGAGCGGCACAGCCGAGCGGCGGCGCAACGCTCTGAGCGCTGCCCCCAGGCCACCCTGGGACAGGATCGCGGGATGAATTCCATGCGAGATCTCCCGCAGCTCGTCAAACACGCTCGTCATCCCTTCGGCAATGCGTGATAGGTCATCGTCGAGTTCACGAAGCTGCGGCGGCACCGTGGCCTGTACGGCGCGCAGCTGAAGGCCCAGCGAGACGAGCCGCTGCTGGATACCGTCGTGCAGATCACGTTCGATCCGCCTTCGGGTCTCGTCGGCCGCCGCGACGATTCGCGCCCGCGACGCCCGGATCTCGCCGAGACGCGCCTGAGCGACCGCGAGGCGGCGGCGTTCGTCCTCGGCCTGCACGCTGGCGCTCAGGTCGTGAAACGTCATCGCGGTTCCCATCCGACCATCGATCTCCAGCGGGACGCAGTGGATCGAGATCGGGACGAAGCTGCCGTCCTTGCGGACCCACCAGTCGCGCTCCATCCGGATCGCCTCGCCGCGCTGAGTGGCGTGAGTGATCGGGCAGTCCTCCACCGGGTATGGCGACCCGTCTGGATGCTTGTAGTGGATCGAGTCGTGGCTCGGACGTCCGAGCAGCTCCTCGTCGCTGTCAAATCCCAGTATCCGCACGGCGGCCTCGTTCACAAAGGCGATCCGGTCGTCTCCGTCGACCAGCCACAGCGCGATCTCGCCACTGATCACAAGCGCCTCTTGCACGTCACCGGCACTCCACCGTCGCCGAGGTGGCCGGTCCGACCTGATGCCGTGATCCGCCATCGAGAGCCGAGTAAACCACCGCCCGTCTGGGTCGGGAGAGCGCCTGCCTATTCACGGCATCCCGGCGGTGGTTTACTTCGTCCCGAGCGTGACCTGATCACATGAACTTCGGCCCGACGAGCAGCCGCGGGACGCGACCGGGTGCGGCGGACGAGCTCGGTGAGTTCATCCGGGCCGCCCGCGGCGCCATCGAAGCCGATCTGCTGCTGCGTGGAGGCCGCGTTGTCAACGTGTTCACGCATGAGATCCTCGACACGGCGGTCGCGGTGCGCGGTGCGCGCATCGTCGGGCTGGGCGAGTTGCCGGCGAGGGAGGTCATCGATCTCGATGGCCGATACGTGTGTCCGGGCCTCATCGACGCGCATGTTCACATTGAGATCTCGATGCTGCCGCCGCATCGGTTCGCCGATGCCGTCTTGCCGCACGGTGTCACGTCCGTCGTGTGCGATCCGCACGAGATTGCCAATGTTCTCGGCGTCCCCGGGGTCCGCTACATGCTCGAGGTCAGTGAGGGCCTGGATCTGTCCGTGCTCGTGATGGCCCCCTCGTGCGTACCAACGTCATCGCTGGAGACCTCCGGCGCAGCCCTCGACGCCGCGGACCTCGTCGCGCTGGCCGAGCACCCGCGGGTGCTGGGGCTCGCGGAGGTGATGAACTTTCCGGGAGTCCTGGCCGGCAACGACGACGTGCTCGACAAGCTACGCGGGTTTGACGGACGACCATCGGACGGGCATGTCCCGGGGTTGACCGGGCCGGATCTGCAGGCGTACGCCGGCACCGGCATCTCGAGTGATCACGAGTCAGTGACAGCGGAGGAGGCGCGGGAGAAGCTGCGGCTGGGCATGACGGTGTTCCTGCGAGAGGCGTCCAACGCTCGGAACCTGATCGACGTATTGCCAGCCGTGGACCAGTTCACCGCGCGACGGTGCGCGTTCGCGACGGATGACCGCGTACCGGGCGAGCTGATCCGGGACGGATCGGTCGACTCCCTCGTGCGGCTCGCGATTCGGGGCGGCCTTGATCCGGTCACCGCAGTGACGATGGCCACACACAACCCGGCGGAGCACTACGGCCTGCGCGACCGGGGGGCGGTGGCGCCCGGGCGGCGGGCCGACCTGCTTGTCACCTCGGATCTGCGCACGCTGCCCATCGACCTGGTCCTCGCTGGCGGCCGGGTCGTGGCCCGAGATGGGCGCCGGCTCCGCGACAGCGTCGCGCCGGCCAGTCCGCTGCCGGACACATTCAATGTCGCGTGGCCGCCGAACTTGCGGTTGCCTGCGCGAGGACGCCGCGCCCGCGTCATCGGCATCGTGAAGGACCAGCTTCTCACCACCGCGCACGTGGAGGAGGTGCGTATCGAGAACGGTGTCGCGGTCGCCGATCCCGGCCGGGATGTGTTGCGCCTCAGCGTTATCGAGCGCCACCGCGCCACTGGCAATGTCGGAATGGGGTTCGTCCGCGGCTTCGGCCTCCGGCACGGCGCGATGGCCTCGAGCGTGGCCAACGACTGTCACAACCTCATCGTCATCGCCGTCGACGATGACGACGGCCTCCGCGCGGCCCGCGCGGTCGCCGACATGGGCGGGGGGATCGCGGTGGCCGTGGGCGGCGAGCTGCGAGCGTCACTCGCGCTGCCCCTCGCCGGGCTCATGGCCGACCGGGCGCCCGAGGTTGTCGCCGATGAACTCGACGAAGTGACGGCTGCGGTCCGTCAGCTCGGGTGTGCCGTTCCCGCACCGTTCATGGCCATGAGCTTCCTTGCCCTGCCCGTGATACCCCACCTCAAGCTGACTGACCGAGGGCTCGTGAACGTCGACACGTTTGCCTTCACGGAGGTCTTTGTCGATTAGTCGCGGCCCTTGCAGCTGACCGGTAGAGAGAGAGTCCGGCTACCGGTGACCTGCGATGGCCGCTGCCAGCGATGACAAGGGCCGTCGTGAGCGCCATCGTCTGCGGTCGCGGATGAGCTCGATTCAGCACAGCAGAGCGACACGGCAGACCGCGCCCCGCGACGGAGACCCAGTTGTGGCCTCGATCGCCGATTACGGGTCTCTGTCGGATTGTCGCTCGGCTGCGCTGGTCTCGAACGACGGGTCGATCGATTGGCTGTGCTGGCCGCGGTTCGACAGCCCGTCCGTGTTCGCCAAGATCCTGGACATCGAGGCGGGCGGGGCGTTTGTGATCCGTCCCCGCGGGCGCTACTCGGTGCAGCGTAGCTACGCCCCGCGGACGAATGTGCTCCAGACCAGTTTTTTCACCGGGTCCGGCGTCGTGCGGTTGACCGACTGGCTGCATGTGGGGTCGCGCCAGGCGCTGTGCCGCCTGGTGGAATGCCTGGAGGGCGAGGTCGAGCTGGAGATCGTATGTGACCCGCGTCCCCAATTTGGTCTGAGAGAGGCCATATGGCAGGAGCGGCTCGGGTTCCTGGTGTGCGCGGCCGGCGGTAGCGACCAGCTGATCCTGAGCGGCGTGCGCAACCCCCACGAGACGGTCACGCTGGCGGCCGGGGAGTGTCATTCGGTCAGTCTCGGCTGGAACCGTCCCGGCCCCTCGGATCTACGTGCGGCGCTGAGGCGGGCGATCCGCCGCTGGCACGAGTGGATGGCCGACCTGGCCATTCCCGAGCACGTCGATCCACAGATCCGCGCACACGTGGAGCGCTCCGCCCTCACGCTCAAGAGCCTGCAGTATCAGCCGTCAGGGGCGTTCGTCGCGGCCCCGACGACCAGCCTGCCCGAGCAGGTCGCGGGTTCGCGCAACTGGGACTACCGCTTTTGCTGGCTGCGTGACTCCGCCTTCACTCTGCACGCGCTGTGCGCGCTCGGCAAGACCGATGAAGCCGAGTCCTGGCTTGACTGGCTAAGCACAATTGCGCTGACCGAGGGCACGCACGAGTTGCAGATCATGTACCGGGTTGACGGCTCTTCCGAGCTCTGTGAGGCGGAGCTCGGACACCTGTCTGGACACCGTGACTCGCGCCCGGTCAGGGTGGGCAACCACGCAGCTACCCAGCGCCAGCTCGACGTCTACGGCACAGTGGCCGACGCGATCTGGCTCGCCCGGCGCGCCTCGGGGACGCCCCTGCCACCCCAGCGCTGGGAGCTCATCAAGCATCTGGCGCAGAGGGTGGTCGCCGACTGGGGCGATCCGGACGAGGGGGTCTGGGAGGTCCGCGGCAGCCCCCAGCACTTCGTCTACTCCAAGGTGATGTGCTGGGTGGCGCTCGACCGCGCGCTACGTCTGGCCCGAGCCGACCGCCGGACCGATGCCCCGGTCGAGCTCTGGCAGGCCACCCGTGACGCGATCAAAGCCGACGTGCTGGCTCATGGCTACGACGAGCAGCTTGGCGCCTTCACCCAGTTTTACGGATCGGGCACGCTCGACGCCGCAAACCTGCTGCTCGCGCAGGTCGGCTTCATCCGTCCGCGCGACCCGCGGTTCGTTTCGACCGTGCGCGCCATCCAGCGCGATCTCAGCCGCAACGGCCTGGTCGACCGCTACCGCACCGATACCACCGACGACGGCCTGCGCAGCGACGAGGGCACGTTCACGATCTGCACCTTCTGGCTCTGCCTGGCCCTCTGGCAGATCGGCGCCCACCAGGAGGCCCGGGCACGATTCGAAGGCACCCTCGCTCACGCCAACGATCTCGGTCTGCTCTCCGAGGAGCTGGCTCCCGATGGCGAGCAGCTGGGAAACTTCCCCCAGGCCTTCAGCCACATCGGCATCATCGCCTGCGTCTTCGCCCTCTCCGACCACGCCAAGCAGCCGCCGCTCCGGCTGGTCACGCAAGCCGCTTGAGCAGAGCTGCTCCGTGGCTCGGGACGGTCTTTCCTCGCGCCGTGGCTTGACGCGCACCGATAATGAGTTGGGGGGAATGCGGGTGGAGTCGACACTCATCGAACGCGATGCCGGCACGACGGGCCGGCGGGTCGTCATGGCCGAGGACGACGTCCTCCTGCGCGAGGCCCTGGCGACGTTGCTCGAGCGATCCGGGTTTGACGTGGCCGGCCGGGCTGGCGACGGCACAGAGCTGCTCGAGCTCGTCCGCCGCCATAACCCTGACCTCGTCCTGGTCGACATCCGGATGCCGCCCACGCACTCCAACGAGGGCCTCCAGGCCGCCCAGGCGATCCGCCGCGAGTTCCCCCAGATGGGCATCGTCGTGCTCTCGGCACACGTCGAGGTGGAGCATGCGATGGATCTGCTCGCCAGCGGACGCGGGACCGGTTACCTGCTCAAAGGCCGCGTCACGGACGTAGGCGAGTTCATCGAGACCTTGGACCGGATCGCCAAGGGGGGCTCGGTGGTCGATCCCGCCGTGGTCCAGGAGCTCTTCGTCTCCCGCCACCGCAACGATCCGCTGGCCGAGCTCAGTGGCCGCGAGCGGGAGGTACTCGCGCTCATGGCCGAAGGCCGCTCCAACGCAGGGATCGCCCGCCGCCTCTGGGTCACCGAGGGCACGGTCGAGAAGCATGTCCGCAGCATCCTCTCCAAGTTGCCGATATCGGCGACCGACGACGATCACCGCCGCGTGCAAGCCGTGATCGCCTTTTTGGAGTCGCGCTAGGGTTCCCCGGCGCTGTCTCCGAGGATCCGCCGGATCGCGGGGCCGGACAGCTGGCTCTTGGCGATGAAGCCGCGGACGGGACTCTCGGCGATGAGATCGGCGAAGTCTTCTTCGGGATGCGTGGAGATGAGAATGAGGTGGGCGGCAGGCTCAGCCGCGACCTGCGCGAGCTCGCGCGCTAGGGCAAAGCCGCTGTCGGCGCCGAGCTCGATGTCGATCAGGATCACCTGCGGCTTGAGCTCGGCGGCGCGGGCTAGGCCCTCCGCCGCCGAGTTGGCGACGCCGATCACCGCCATTCCCTGCCGCTCAAGCAGCCCGCGGGCCGCCTGCAGAAATGCGGCGTTGTCGTCAACGATCAAACACTCCTGGCGCATTTGCACAGCAGGATCGCAGCCGGGCCTGGTGAGCACAATCCGGCTAGCAGGAATTCGGCGCGCGGCGCCCGCGGGCCCCAAGAGGGACGAACACTGGGAACGTCGCCGTGGTCCGGGCGACGGCTCGACGCTCATGGCGACAGAGCTCGTGCGCAGGCGCTCACTCCCCGCCACGGGACGGACCGGCTGACGCTCCAGCGAGCTGGAGGGTACGGACCCCCGGCTCGGCGGGCCCTCTGTAGGGCGCAGCGGACCGGACCGATGCCACGGCGTGGCCGGGCCCATGGCTGCGCTGACCCATGTGGAGGCGGCCAGAGGAGACGAAACGTGGCTCAATCTCCACCTGGCGCGGCCGAACAAGGCCGCACTCGTAGGCGAGGACGACCAGCTTTGCCCGGTCGCGGACGTGGAGCTTGACCATCGCGCGGCTGACGTGGGTCTTGGCCGTCGCGCGGCTGACCACGAGCCGATCCGCGATCTCGTCGTTGCTGAGGCCCAGGCCGACGAGCGTCATCACTTCACGTTCGCGGGCGGTGAGCTCGTCGAGCAGCTTGGGGGTAGGGCGCTTTGGGTCGGGGCGGGAGGCGAACTCCTGTAGCAGCCGGCGCGTTACGCCCGGGGAGAGCTGGGCCCCCCCTCCGGCCAGCACGCGCACCGCCCGCGACAGCTCGACCGGGTCGGCGTCCTTGAGCAGGAATCCGCTGGCGCCGGCTCGCAGCGCATCGAACAGGTGGTCGTCGGCCTCGTCGTCGCTCAGGATGAGCACCTTGACGCGTGAGAGGGCGGGATTGGCCAGGATCTGCCGCGTAGCCTGGAGTCCATCTAGCCCGGGTAGCCAGGCATCCATCAAGACCACGTCGGGCCGCAACTCGATGGCGGCGGCAACCGCTTCCTCGCCCGTTGCCGCCTCGGCGACCACAGTCATGCCCGGCTCTCCCTCGAGCAGTGCCCGCACTCCGGCGCGCACCAGGCCGGCGCCGTCGGCCAGCAGGACACGGACGGCGGGAGAGCGGTCACGGCCACTTCGATCCGCCGACCACCGATCGAGAGAGATCACCTGAGCCGGCGTCCCGTTGCTGTTCAAGTGTGCTCTCATGCCCGTCCTCCATAGATCACTACTGCTGTTGATCGCGGACTACTACGATGGCGCGCGAGCCGCCTCCTGTCATCGTTGCCAACGGTCTACTCGGCTCCCGGCTAGCGCGACTTAGCGCCTTCCGGCTAGCTGCAACTCCGGGGCCGCGGGACCAGCCAGTCAGTGGCCAACGGGTCGTGCCACGGGGCCAGCCGGTCAGTGGCCGACGGGTCATGCCGATTTCGCCAGGCGCAGCTGGTGGCGCCCAGCGCGATGTCGAGCCGGCTGGGGTCAGTGCCAGCAGGATGATCGGTTCACCACCTGACCGGACCGGACCGGACCGACCCACCGACCCACCGACCCAGCGACCGCGAGAAGCGAGGGCCGTGGTCGACCCCGCGGATGGCCGGCGGCTACGCCGGCGAAACAGTGTTCGCGTTGACCTGCGCTGCCGGCGCGCTCGTGTCCACACCACGTGAAGCCGCGTACGCGTAAGGGTGGTGGAAGACGTCAAGGGCGCGCTCGTCATCCCCAACCGGCACTGAGAACGCAGCGCCGGACTTGGTATCGGTGACCGCGACCAGGGCCCGCCGCTTACGCTCGCACCACAGCAGGTCAACTTGGATGCCGTGGTTGGTGCGGCTGTGCAGCTCGCGCAGCGTCGGCCGGCCGGAAGGGCCTGACGGTGCCGGATCGAGTTGGGTGACGCGTGACTGAGCCATGGGAATGGTCGCATCTCTGCCCGCGTTAGACGGGACTGGATGACGCCTACAGGATCGCGCTTTGTGGGCGAGCTGTCATCGTGGCTACCTGCCATGTCAAGACGCGGCTAGCGCACCTGTTCGAGTTCCTGCTGGCTGCAATGACCGCGTCAGCGGGCGTCGGCCGTCCTCGAGCGGGATAGCGATCTCGAGGGTGAGCTGACCAGAAGGCCAGGCGAGACCTAGGCGCGGGGACAGCGGAGGACCCGACGAATCCGCAAGACCATGTGGTCGATGCCCGACCCCGAGATTTCCGTTGCCCTCGCTCAGCGGCACTGAGTCCCGCGGGGACCTCGGGGAGCTCGGTTTGGAGATCGGCTCGGCATGAAGGTGGGCATCATCGGGGCCGGAGCGGTCGGCTCCGCGTGCGCGTTCGCGCTCATGCACCGGCGGTCAGCTCGCGAAATCGTCCTGGTCGACCGGGACCGGCGGCGAGCTGCCGCGGTGGCCACAGATATGCAGTACGGCACGCCGCTTGTCTCGACCATCGACATACGGGACGGGTCCGACGAGGATCTTGCCGGATCCGACGTGATCATGATCACGGCCGGTGTCAACGAGAAGAATGGCGGTGCGACGGACCGCAGCGACGGCGAAGGCCGGCTCAGGCTCCTCGACCTCAATGTCGGGATCTACGAGGAGATCGTGCCGGCGATTGTGGCGGCGGCACCCGAGGCCGTCCTGATGGTGGTCACGGATCCGCCTGATCCATTGGCTGACCTGACGCGCCACCTCGCACAGCATGACCGTGTCTTCAGCACCGGCACCGTCATCGACAGCCTGCGTCTCAGGGTGCACATCGCGCGCGAGCTCGATGTCAGTCCAGACGCCGTGGAAGCCATGGTCATCGGCGAGCACGGAACCTCCGAGGTGATGCTCTGGTCATCAGCACGGGTCTCAGGCGTTCCGATCCAGGACGTCAGCGCAGACCTTGACACCCTGCGCCGGCGTGTCGAGCACGATGTCAGGTACGCGAACATCAGCATCATCGAGGGCAACAATGCGAGCCAGTACGGCATCGGCATCGCCAGCGCCCGGCTCGCGGAAGCGGTGTTGCGCGACGAACGCACCGTTTTCCCTGTTGCCAGCTTCCACGAGAGCTACGGTGTCACCATGGCGATGCCTACCGTCGTCGGCCGTGAGGGTCCGACTTCAGTCTTCACGCCGGCGATGTCGTCGCTCGAGCGCGGTCAGCTTGATCAGAGCGTCGCGCGGCTGCGCTCGGCCGTGAGCCGCCTGGGAATGAGAACGTGATGACTCAAGGAATCAACCATGTCAGCGTCAACGCCCGCGATCTGCGGGAGTCCGTGGCCTTCTACGTCGAGCTACTCGGCGCAGAACCGCTCCCGGCGCCCAACTTTGGCGTTCCGGTCCAGTGGCTCGCCGTCGGCCGGACCCAACTTCACCTGTTCGAACGCGACCTCACGCCGTTAAGCCATCATCACTTCGGTGTGACCGTGGATGACCTGGAGCCGGCCTACCGCGCCGCCGAGCGGCGCGGCGCGTTTGACCGGGAGGCGTTCGGCAACCACCTCGTCGAGATCCCCGGAGACGTTGTCCAGCTTTACGTCCGCGACCCGGCCGGCAACCTCGTTGAAATCGACCAGCACGGCGTCGAGCGCTTGCCTGAGGATCTGCGCTCGGTACTCCAGGGCATCTGGGACCTACGCTCCCAGGACGAGGAGAACATGCGCGGACGGCTGTTCGTATCCAGCTAACAGAGGGGATGTTCAGGCCGCGTCAGGCGGCGGCCCGCGCGTCACGCGGCCGGCTTGAGTGTCAGGCGGCCGGCCCGAGTGCGGGGCGCAGCCGCCGCCTTTCCGCCTCGGTCCGGGCCAGCTCGTCGAGCATCGTCGTCGCTGCCTGCTCCATGATCTCGTTGGGCTCCAGGCGCCCCTCGCTGTCGAAGAACTGCGTGTGGAAGGGGATGAGGACCGCGTCCTCGACGGGGCGCATCCGGAGAGCGGAAACCACCTGCTTGAGCTGCTCGACCGCGCGCGTCCCGGCGGCCACGCCGCCGTAGGCAACGAACCCGACGGGCTTGTGGGTCCACTCGTCGTTGAGGTAGTCAATCGCGTTCTTGAGCGGCGCGGGGTAACCATGGTTGTACTCGGGCGTGACCAAGACGAACGCGTCGGACGCGTCGACGGTGGCGCTCCAGTCTCTCGTGTGCTCGTTCATGTAACGGCGCAACCGGGGATGGTGCGGCTCGTTCATCATCGGGAGATCGAGCTGAGCCAAATCGACGAGGCTGACCTCGAAGTCGCCGTGGGCGCGGGCACGCTCAGCGAACCAGGTGGCGATCGGCAGCCCGGCCCGCTTCGGGCGCGTGCTGGCGATGATGATGGTGAGGTGTGGCAGGGGTGCCTCGCTGCCCAGGGTCAGGTGGCGATCACTCACCGCGCGAGCTCGAGCTCCAACGGCGGGTAGGCCGCGTGCCACATGGCGTCTTGCACGGCTTGCACCGGGTTGGTCAGGTCTCTCTGCGCGACCCCGTCCGCCACGGCTGCGCGGCTTACTCCGACCGCGACTGTCGCCGAGGTGACCCGCAGGTCACTGACGTGCGGCAGCAATCCCGCTCCCGGCACGTCGACGTCGACCAGCTCCGCGATCGCCTCTGCCGCCGCCAGAAGCATCCCATCGGTGACCCGCGTGGCCCGCGCCACGACCGAGCCCAAGCCGATTCCCGGGTAGGCAAGGGCATTGTTCGCCTGCCCGATGACGTACTCGGTGCCCCGATAGGTCACCGGATACCACGGGGTCCCGGTGGCGACCAGCGCCCGGCCGTGCGACCAGGTGATGATGTCGGCCGGCTCCGCCTCAATCCGCGTTGTGGGGTTCGAGAGCGGGAAGACCATCGGCCGGTCGACGTGGGCGGCCATGTCGCTGACGATCGCCTGGGTGAAGGCATCCCTCTGGGCCGACGTGCCGATGAGCATCGTGGGATGTACCCGAGCCACGACCTCAGCGAGATCGATTGCCCCGTCGTCGTGCTCCCAGTCGGCGACCTCCGAGCGCGGTCGTGCGTAGGGCTGCTGAAAATCGCGCAGATCGTCCATGTCCCCCACCAGCAAGCCCTGCCGATCGACGCACCAGAAGCGACGCTTCGCCTCGTCTTCAGTGAGGCCGTCCCGGACCATCACCGCCCGTAGCTGGTCGGCGATGCCGATTCCCGCGGTCCCCGCGCCGAAAATCACGACCCGCTGCTCCCTGGGCCGCGACCTGGCCACCCGGATCCCGGCCAAGACCGCGGCCAGCACGATCGCGCCCGTCCCCTGAATATCGTCGTTGAAGGTGCACACCTGGTCGCGATACCGGCGAAGGATGCGACGTGCGTTGGCCGGCCCGAAGTCCTCCCAGTGCAGGAGCGCCCTGGGGAAAAGGCGCCGAGCGCTGTCGACGAAGGCAGCTATGAGCGCGTCGTAGCGCTCGCCGCGCTCGCGAGCATGGCGGTTGCCGATGTACAGCGGATCGTTAAGGAGCAGCTCGTTGTCGGTCCCCGCATCGAGCATCACCGGGATCACACGGTGGGGATGCACACCGGCGGCCGCGGTGTAGACGGCCAGCTTGCCCACGGAGATGTTCATCCCGTTCGCGCCCCAATCGCCGATGCCCAGCAGCGCCTCGCCGTCGGTCGCCACGATCAGGTCGACGTCCCCGGCCTCCAGGCCGTAGTTGCGCAACGCTGTCTCGACCCCATCAATGGCGTTCACCGACAGGTAGACGCCGTCTGGTTCGCGGAACTCCGCGCTGTGATGCTCGATCGCCTCTGCCACGACCGGGGTGTAGATGACCGGCAGCATCTCCTCGAGGTGCTCCTCCAGGAGTTTGTAGAACAGGACCTCGTTGCGGTGACGAACGGTGGCCAGGAACACGTTGCGGGCCAGGTCATCCGGCTGGGCGAGATACTGGTCATACGCGCGCTGCGAGTGCTGGTCGAGTGAGAGCACAGCGGCCGGGAGGAGCCCGTCGAGTCCCAGAGCGACCCGCTCATGGGGGGTGAATGCAGTCCCACGGTTGAAGCGCGGATCCCGCAGCAGAGCCGGCCCGCGCGGGAGAGTGCTCGTGATCGGGGAGTTCATGAATGTGGTCATAAGTGGTGGCTCTTTTCGCAGGCCGGTGATCGGGCCAGTGTCACGCTCGTCCTCGTGCTCGGGACCTGTCCCTGAGGACCGTTGAGGCCGGGCCCCAGGTGGGTGCCACTACGCCGGCGCGCCGGCTCAG